>JAGPGE010000051.1 GCA_018056145.1 Armatimonadota bacterium | reverse complement strand
AGTACGTGGGGCGCTGCGGTCTGATCATCGCCATGGATCGCTACGGCGAGTCCGCTCCCTACCAGGCCCTCGCCGACCACTTCGGCTTCACGCCCGAGAAGGTCATCGCCGCCATTGACGCCTGGCTTTAGAGATGGCGTGAGAACGCCCATTCGCGGCGATTGACAGCCGCCGGGAATGGGCATATTATCCCTCAGACAATCAGCGTACCGGCGGCGATCCGCCGCCCACGGGAAGCCGGTGCAAGTCCGGCGCTGCCCCGCAACTGTAACCCGGCGCGCATGAAGCAGATGCCCGGTCGGGAAGTCAGGATACCGTGAAGAACCATGGCTCCTCGAGGGCGGGCGCCAGGGTTGTCCGCACATGAAGACCGCTCTCACCGAGCGGTCTTTTCCATGCCGGCTGAGCGCAAGCGAGGAGTGACCGCAATGAAACTGACTGACCTGCTCGGACTACCCGGGCGCACCATTCTTGCCGACGGCGCCTGGGGCACCCAGCTTTCCGCAAGCGGCCTGAGCGGCGGCGTGCCGGACGCCTGGAGCCTGAGCCATCCCGACGCCGTGGCGAATGTGGCCGCCTGCTATGCAGCCGCGGGCGCGGAGCTCGTGCTGACCAACACCTTCGGCGCATCGCCGATCAAGCTCGCGAAAGCCGGCATTGCCGAGTGGCGTGAGATCAACCGCACGGGAGTTGAACTGAGCCGCCAAGGCGCCGGTCCAGAGGTGCTCGTGTTCGGCTCAATCGGGCCCACGGGCGAACTGGTCGGACTGACCAGCACCCTCACTGAGGAAGACCTCGAGGACTCGTTCAGGCAGCAGGCCGAGGCCATGCTGGAAGCAGGCCCGGACGGCTTCGTGCTGGAGACTTTCGCGGACCTCACGGAGATCCGCGCGGCCTTGAGGGCAGTCCGGTCTGTCTCGGATCTCCCCGTTGCCGCCTGTCTGACGTACGACGACGGGGCGCGCGGCCCTGCCACAATGATGGGCATCCGGCCGGATATTGCCGCGGAAACGCTCACGCAAGAGGGCGCGACACTGGTGGGCGCCAACTGCGGCCACCTGAGCAATGAGGGCTGGCGCGCCGTGGTCGAAGCAACAGCGGCAGCCACCGACCTGCCGGTGTGGGCCAAGTTCAACGCGGGCATTCCGCAGCTTGTGGAAGGCAAGAGCGTCTTCCCCATGGGCCCGGAGGCCTTCGCCGATCTCGGGGTGGATCTCATCGCCGCGGGCGCGCGTGTTGTGGGCGGCTGCTGCGGGACATCGCCCGATCACATCGCCGCACTCTCTGCCCGACTGGGCTGAACACCGTAAGGGGAATCGCTGACCGTGACAGCCAGGACTGCTCGCGCCTTCGTGGTCTGCTTCGTGACGCTCATTGCTCTCTGGCCGTCCGGATGCGGCAGATCTGCGGATCCGGCTAGCGAATCCGCGGCACCCGCGCCTCCGCCGGAGGTCGAGTCGGGCCCTGGTACCGCGTACCCGCTCACTCTCAAGGACGACCTGGGCACCGAGGTCACGATCAAGGCTGCACCACAACGCATCGTCTCGCTCAGCCCGCCCATCACCGAGACGCTCTTCGCCCTGGGCCTGAGCGACCGGGTCGCTGGCGTCACCAGCTTCTGTGATTACCCGCCTGAAGCGAAGGACAAGGAGAAAGTCGGCGGCATCATCGATCCCAGCGAGGAAAAGGTTGTCGCGCTCCAGCCTGATCTTGTGCTGGCCACGGTGGGCAATCCCAAGCCCGTATTGGAGGCCTTCGCACGCAACGGAATCACCGTCTACGCGGTGGATGCCGAACGCTATGACAAGGTCGTCGAGAACGTTCGCACTCTCGCGCGAATCTGCAATGTCCCGGAGGCCGGCGAGAGGGTCGCCGGCGAGATGGAGGACGCAGCCGAAGAGATCAAGGCGAAAGTTAGTGGCATCGCCGAAGACAAGCGCCCCCGCGCCCTGTTCGTGATCTGGCTCGATCCGCTCCACGTCGCGGGCCCCGGCACGTATCTGGACGACATGATGAAGGTCTGCGGCGCCCACAATGTAGCGGCCGAGACCGAGAACCCCTGGAAGCAGTATTCCGTGGAGATGGCGGTCTCGGCGGACCCCGATGTGTTGGTGATCGGCGCCCACCAGTCCGTCGCCCCGGAGGATCAGGAGAGCTACATCGCCGAACTGAAGGCCAATCCCCAATGGGCCACGGTGAGTGCCGTCAGGTCTGGTCGGATCGGCTTCATCCACAGCGACCTGGTGTCGCGCACCGGCCCGCGACTGGCTGAAGGCTTGCGGCAGTTGGCTGCCATCCTGCACCCCGATCTTTTCCCACCTGATGCGCGCGAGGCGGCCAAGAATGACCGGCCCTGAACCGCCATTCTTCGAGTGCCGGGACCTGCACATGGCCTACGACAGAGTGGAGGTGCTCAGCGGCGTGAGTCTGAGCCTGTACTCCGGCGATTTCGTGGGCATCATCGGCCCCAATGGTTCCGGGAAGAGCACGCTTCTGCGCGGGCTCAGCGGCGCGCTGCACCCGGCGTCGGGGCAAGTTCTGCTGGCTGGTCGTCCTGTGCACCGGATGCGCGCCCGGGACCGCGCCCGCCTGGTCGGCGTGGTCCAGCAGCACTCGCCACTCAGCTTCGCCTTCAGCGTGCGGGATATGGTGGCCATGGGCCGCCACGCTCACCTGGGACTGATGCAGGGATTGGGCTCCCACGATCGCGAGGCGGTCGCCTGGGCCCTGGAGCGCACTGACTGCGCTGAGCTGGCGGATCGGCCGGTGACCGAACTGAGCGGGGGCGAACTGCAGCGCGTGGTCATCGCCCGGGCCCTTGCCCAGGAGCCCCGTGCGCTCCTGTTGGATGAACCCACGAACCATCTCGATATCAACCACCAGCTTGAGATCGGACGCCTGCTCCTGTCCCTCAATTCCGAGCGCGGCATGACCGTCATCTGGGTCTCCCACGACTTGAACCTGGCGGCTGAATTCTGCCGTCGCATTGTTCTCGTCTCCGAGGGGTTCATCGTGGGCGACGGCGCGCCCGAGGACGTGATCACGGAAGATCGGCTGACCGAGTTGTACGGCACGCGCGTTCCGGTACGCAAGAACCCCCTCACTGGCCGTCCGCATGTGGTTCTCACCGCGCAGGAGGTCGGCGCCGAATGACGAGCCTGCGCAGACGACGCCGGGTTTTCTACTGCTTCGTCGCCCTGCTAATCACCCTTGGGACGGTGGCCGGAGGCATCGTCGCGGTTGTGGTCGGGCCGTCCGGGCAGCCACTGCCGGTTGTGCTTGATGCGCTGGGCGATGGCGCGCGCAGTGTGGTCTTCGGGGAAAGCTACCCACGCGACCCGGCCCACACCATCGTGCTCGATATCCGCCTACCCCGAGTCTTGCTGGGGTGCCTGGTCGGCGCGAGTCTCGCACTTGCCGGAGCGGTGATGCAAGCGCTCTTCCAGAACGCCATGGCGGACCCGTACATCGTCGGCGTGTCCGGTGGCGCGGCGCTGGGCGCGGTGGCGGCGATGATGCTCAACATCCAGTTGCGCATCGCCGGATTCACCGCGGTGCCGATCCTCGCTTTCGCGGGGGCGCTGGCCGCCACAGTCACGGTCTACGTCCTTGCCCAGCGCGGCGGGCGCGTGCATACGGCCACGCTCCTGCTCACAGGAATTGCCATCGGTTCGCTGGTCTCGGCGATCACGTCATTTCTGATGCTGAGCCGGGATGAACTGCAGCCGGGGGTGATCTTCTGGCTGCTGGGCAGCCTGTCAGGGCGAAGCTGGCTGCACGTCTACGCGCTGCTTCCACAACTGGTGGTAGGGCTGGTGGTGGCGGTGGTGATGGCAAGGCCGCTCAACGTGCTGGTTCTCGGCGATGAGGCCGCACTGAACCTGGGGCTCGACGTTCAGCGCACCAAGCGCTGGCTGCTGGCGCTCTCGGCGCTGTTGGCGGCGTCGGCGGTCGCGGTGAGCGGCATCATTGGCTTCGTCGGCCTGATCATTCCCCACGTCTGCCGTCTCATCGTGGGGCCCGATCACCGGGTTCTCCTGCCCATATCCGCGCTTGCCGGAGCGCTGTTGCTGGTGCTGGCGGACATTCCGGCGCGTATGGCGCTGGCCCCTACCGAGTTGCCGATCGGTATCATTACCAGCCTGCTCGGGTGCCCTTTCTTCCTGTATCTCCTCCATCGTCAGGGCACTCGGGGCCTGTGAATCAGTAGTCCCAGTGCTCTCGTGGCGGCACCGGGTTTGCCCCCGCGGCAGCCTTCCCCGCTGCGACGCCGATCTCGATCATCGTCCTCTGAAGACGCGCCGCGCTTGCCGCGAGATGCGAGAAAGACGCGCCCCGGCAGGCCACCAGCAGATTCTCGAGTTCGTTGGTCTGCAGGCACCGAAATGGGATTCCGAAGGGCCCGTTGGGGCCTTCAAGACAGTAGCTTTTCGTCCCATGGGTGTCCATCGCATGGCTGGTGACAGCCACGATGTCCTCGTGCCTTTGCCCCTTCATGCCCGCCCGGATATCGTGCTCGGTGAGCACGTACCTGCCTACGATGCGCGGGCCCTCCCGCAGCCCCAGACGCGGCGCCACCCAGACGATGTTGTAGCCATCGAGCCCGTAGTTCGATCTTGTGAGGTCCCAGTAGAGCCAGATCCGCCTTGACAGCACCTCATAAGCGCGGTCCAGCCCCATTGCGTAGGCCTCGTCGCCGGAGATCATGAAGCAGTTGTTCACCGAGAACCGGTCGCCGGGAAGCTCCGCGATATCCGCCGACCCATGGATCGCTCCGCCCCGGTACTCCTCGCAGTCACCGGGTCGCGCAAGCCCCGGTTCCCTGCCGATAGCATACATGAGCGTGACCCCGTTGAGCCGCGGCGATTCCTCCTGCGGCGCGCCGGGCTCGCCATACAGGGCCTTCGGGTCCTCGCCGCAGCGGGTTGTGACACCGGCCATCCGGGCGACCTCCACATCCCCCGTACAGTCCACGAACTGGTGCGCGCTGATGGACAGCGTATCGGGGCCACGGCTTGCGATGACCTGGGTCAGCTTCCCCGGAGCGCCGACTTCGACCCCAGTGACGGTGGTCTGGTCCAGCACACGGCAGCACCCAGTCTCGTCGAGCATCTCCCGGATGGTCGCGTCGAACCCCGCGGGATCGAACCCGATCACGTAACCGTTGCAGAACTGGGGCGTCCAGGGGATCATCCGCGTGAAGCTGTAGCAGTACACCGCAGCCGGATCGTCGCGCTTCACAGGCATCGCAGCGCCCGGTCTGAGACCGGCGCGCGCCAGTGTGGACACGCCCCGGGCACGGGTGCGGTCGAATATCTCCCGGCACAGCGCGTCGCAACAGACGCTTGGCTGCCAGACGCTCACCCCGCCGTTTGTGGTGGTGCCTCCCAGCCACGCGTCGCGATCCACCAGCACCACTCGCGCACCCAGGCGGGCGGCGGTGATCGCGGCCCCGATGCCTCCGCTTCCGCCACCGATCACGCAGACGTCGGTCTCAAGTTTCTGGTGCGGCAAGATAGTCATCCCCTCGCTGGAAGCGCCCTCCGCAACGGCAAGAGGGCGTCTTGCCTGCCGGGCCGAGGTATGCGACAATGCAGCGCGTCGTTCGCCGGCTCCGCGGCAAAACCCTTGTCGGGGCCGACTGGATTTCGGAGGTCAGCATGGCAAGCGGCACCAGGATCGGCGTGCTCGCATCGGGCTCGGGCACCAATCTGCAGGCGATCATTGATCGTTGCGAGGCAGGTGCGATTGGCGGCCAGGTGGTGGTGGTGATCAGCGACGTCGCGGATGCAGGGTGCCTTGATCGTGCGCGCAAGCATGGGATCGACGCCGTACATGTCCACGTGCCGCGCACGGGCACTCCGGAGTGGGCAGAGGCGAACCGGACCATCGTGGCCGCCCTCACCAGCCGCGGGGTGGATCTGGTCGCGATGGCCGGATACATGCGGAAGATATCGCCGGACCTGCTCACCGCGTTTCCGGGGGCCGTGATGAACATCCACCCGGCGCTCCTCCCCTCTTTCCCAGGCACTCACGGCCAGCGGGATGCGGCCAACTACGGCGTGCGGATTGCGGGCGCGACGGTGCATTTCGCGGATGAGGAGTTCGACCGAGGACCCATCATCATCCAGGCTGCGGTGCCAGTCCTGCAGAGTGACGACGGAGATACGCTGGCGGCGAGGATTCTCGCGCAGGAGCACCGGATCTATGCGCAGGCGATCCAGTGGTTCTGCCAGGGCCGGCTGAAGGTGGTGGGGCGGCACGTGGAGCTGGACGGCGCGCCAATATCAACGGACGCCGCGCTCATCTGGCCGCCGGTGGAGATGGACTGATCGCGGAGAGTCCCTGCCTACCCCGCGTCCAGATTCAGCAGCACTTTCAGCACATTGGGGCCGCCTTTCGAGGCGGTCTCAAATGCTTCCGAGTACTGCCCAAGCGGGTACTCGTGGCTGATGAGCGGGGCGAGTTGCAGCCGTCCCTCGCGGACCATGGCGATGGTCTCTGGCCACACTCCCGGGCTGCCGCGCACGCCGATCACGGACAATTCGACGCCGATGATCTTCGCGAGGGAATGCGCATACGGCTCGTCATCAGCATAGCCCACAAGCGCAATCCGGCCGCGCGGCGCAGCCAGGGCGAGACAGTCATCCAGCGCCGCGCTTGTTCCCGCGGCCTCGATGGCCACGGTGAAAAGGTCGCCGGAGGTGAGTTCCCGCGCGCACTTCCGCGCGTCCTCCTGCGCGGCGTTGATGGCGGCGTCAGCCCCGAGGCGCACCGCAAGGTCGAGCTTCTCGCGGCTGCGCGAGGTGACCGCGACCTGCTCCGCGCCCAATGCCCTGGCCGCCTGGGCGCACAGTTGCCCGATGCTTCCGCCGCCGCAGACAACCACGCGGTCGCCTGGCCCGACGCCGGCCCTTCGGCATGCATAGACGCCCACTGAGGCCGGCTCAACGAGCGCGCCGAGTCGCGAAGTAAGACCGTCCATTCTGTGGGCGAATCGCGCCGGGTGCAGGTGGTATTCGCGCATGGCGCCGTCGCGGTTGATAATGCCCGTCTCCACCACATCCGGGCAGCAGTTGTACGCGCCCGACTGGCACAGCGGGCATTGCATGCAGCCGATGCCCGTCTCTCCGGTGACCAGATCGCCGGGCGCGAAACCCACCACGCCGTCGCCCACGGCGGCAACGTGCCCGGCCCATTCGTGCCCGGGTACGATGGGGTACCTTCCCCACCCCGACAGGTACGCCTCGTGGTTGCCCCTCAGAACCTCAATGTCCGTGAAGCAGATACCCGCGAAGCCAACGCGCACCAAGATCTCCCCCGGGCCTGGTTCGGGAACGGGGACGTCAACCAGCCGCAGATCACCCGCGGCCGCAATGCGAACCGCCCGCATGTATGTCACCTCGGAGTTGGGTCGCCGCGTGACTGCTGCACGCGCTGGTGCATTTGCCGAAAGCAGGCCGAATGCATTCCCCGCCAGCCGTGGGGTGTGCGCGTCGTCCAGCGCACGGGACCCCACGCTGCCAGGACAAGACACAGGGCCCATCGTGGCGACCGCACGCGGTTGCTTCTCGGCGATGATACCCTTGACCTGTGCCCATGCCCACATTCGCGGAATGCACCCCAATGGCGCCGGCTATCGCACCGGGTACGTCAGGTCGATCCAAAGCGGCCCGGTGGTGGGTTGCTTGCCATTGAGTGTGGCCTGGGCGCCGGAGAAGGTGCGTGGGTCCCTGTACTTCGCGTCACCGTACTGCAGCGTCACCCGCTCGGCGGTGAAATCGTCGTAGGTCTTTCCGTCGGCAAGCAGCGCGCTCTCGAACTCGATGCGGTTCAGGCGTCGCAACAGGCGCGCCGGGACTTGCATCTTGAACGCCGCCCCTGCGGCCGGATCGGTGGGAGTGGTCCCGATCTGCTCCCCATTGACCTTGATGGCGTTCTCGGCATCCACTTTGCGCAGGACCGCCGTGAGGGTCGCGGGACCGGTCGGCGTGAATTCCTCCACGTTCCCGGATGCCACCAGCCTGGGCTGGTGCTCCACCCACGGTCCGCCCTCGCCATTCATGGTGACTCGCAGGTCATGGAATCCCTCGGGCGCCGCCGAGAGGTCCAGTGTAGCCGTGGCCACCCGGTAGAGGCCCTCCTGCGCGAGTTCGGTCACGTCCTGTGCAGCGCCGCCAAGCTCGATCCGCGCGCCATTGACCTCTCTCGCGAGATCGAGAATCTGCGCCTTCACCGAAACCTGGCCCGCCAGTGATTGGTACACGGTGGGCTGGGCGAAGGTGACGGAGTACTTCTCCCGCGCGTTCCCGAAACCGCTGTCGAAGCCGTCCTCGTTGATGCGGACCACGTGGTAGCCCATGGCATCGAGAGCGGGAATCGCGCCGTGCCATGACCACGACACCGCGCCGCCGATGATCTCCGGCGCACCCGCGAAGCTGGAGCGTGTGGTCGTGTGCCAGTGGCCGGAGAGCGACAGCACAACCTTCCGCCCGGCCAGAATCTGCTCGAGTTCCGCTTTCTGCGGCAGCGAGAACAGCGGCTCGTGGCACAGGAGCACCAACCGGTCTTCCATGGGGACGCGCTCCAGGTAGGCCCTCAGCCATGCGATGCAGCCCGCGGGCATGCTGTACTGCAGTCCGCCGTCGAAGTAGTCGGTTCCATCGAGGGCGATAAACCGCACGCCGGCATAGCTGAAGGCATAGTGCATCGGGCCGAACATCTCGCGGTAGAGCTTCTTGCCCACACCGGGCGCATCCGGGTCGAAACTGGGCCGGTACCAGGAGACATGCTCGTGGTTCCCCGCAAGATTGAGCAGCGGAGGTTGCAGATCAGCCATCTGCTTCCGATACACCTCGAAGAGCAGGCGCCCACCGGGGGTCTCCCCGGCCGCGGAATCCACGACAAGGTCCCCCGTGTGCACGACGAAAGCGACCGGCACCGGGAGGTTGTTGAGCGTCTCTACGTACTCGGCCATCTGCTCCCCAACGTCCGGACGGGTGTGCAGATCAGTGCCGTGCACAAAGTAGAAGGGCAAGTTCTGCTCCTGCGCGGCCAAGGGGAAGTCGGCAGTGCCGGCGCCCGTCTCGAGGTGGCGCCAGAAGCCCCGGGTCGGCCAGGTCTTCGGGGGATTGTCAATGAAAACGACCTGGGCGGCGTCCGGGCACTGAAGCGCGTAGGCGCCATCTGTCCCAGTCGTAACGATCGCCACGCCATCGCTCACCAGGACCCCGGCGCAAGCCTGATCGGTGGCCTGCCACTGTCCGTCATCATTGGTGTCGACGAACACGTGGCCGGAGATCGTCCCGGCCAGGCATGAGGTTACACACAGGGCGGCAAGTGCGGTCAGGACGTATCGAATGCGCATCAGGTGTCCCTCGTCGTGGTAACGGTCCGCTGCGGCAGACGGTGTCGAGAACGTGCTCGGGGAGGTATTCCAGTCGCGCCAGGGGATGCCCTTCCGCGCGCGTGGCAGGGAATCGCGGGGAAGCCGCCCGAAGGCGGCTCTGTTCGGATCTCGCGAGGCGATCAGGTCTTACCGCTGCCCAGTTCCCGCACCACCAGATCGATGCGCGCGCGGTCGTTGGTCCCCAGATCATTCTGAGCGGCTTCAGCGACGTGGCGCGGCGGGTTCTTGTGCTTCATCACCGACTCCATGCCGTTCTTCTGCCGGCACATCTCGATGATCTCCATGGCGATGGTGTCCACGGCCACCGGGTCGGTCGACACGAGGATCGCGTAGTAGGGCTGGAGGAACTGGGGCTTGAAGGAGGGCCCGCCGTTGTACTGGACGGCTCGGGCGTCGCAGATGACTAGACGCTGCTTGTTCAGAATGTTGGGGTCGCGGTTCACATCCACGATGGCGGGGCTGCAACTGCTGATCTTGTGGAACTGGTTGGGGTTGTCGATGCACCCGAAGTGGTTCTTGAGAGCGCAGGTCATCCCCGCATACGAATGGTCCTTGATCACGGGGACGTTCACCAGTGCGGTGCATTGCCGGGAGACGATTCTGCTGAGGTGATAGGCGGTGTCGCGGCGGAAAGTCTGACGGTCTTCGTAGCCGATGAACCCACTGCCCTGGGGCCCCACGGTACCGTAGCACTGGATGTCATTGCCGCCACGGTTGATTGTGAACCCGCTCATGGCAAGGTCGCGATCTTCCTTGTCGAAGACGATCACGTTGTTGGCGGTGATGCCGCAGAATGAGGCGCCTTCGGCCACAGCGTCCGCGAAAGCAGGATGCGTGGTCATCGGTGGGGCGATTCCGTTGACCTTGACCCCGACGACATCGCCGGGCTTGAGGAATGTCTGCCACGCCTCCTCACGGGTCACATCGCCGCCAACCAGGGCGCGGACGCCTTCATGGACCATCTCGGCCAACATGCGTTTGATGGCCGTGTCCTCTGTTGTGGTGGCCATATCCACGTTCCGGACCACCACAACGCGGGAATTGCCGGCCTGCCCCCAGGCGCGAAACGGGAGCGAACCTGCCCCGGCGATGAATGCCGCCGATGCTGTAGCGCGCAGGAAATGTCTGCGATCCATGCGTCGTCTCCTGGCCGAATGTGGGCTTCGTACATGCGGCGCCTATCCCCACAGGCCCGGGATCTGCAGCCCGCACCTCGTGCAGACTCCGGTCTTGTGGTTGAACTCGTTGAACTTTACATCATAACCGACCCGGCTGATGACCTTCACGCCGCACTTGGGGCAGTAGGTGCTCTCCCCGGGGTCTCCCGGCATGTTCCCGACGTAGACGTAGCGCATGCCCATCTGGTATGCGAGCTTGCGCAGGTTCTTGACGGTGTCATTCGGCGTCGGCGGGACATTGCGAAACTTGTACTGCGGAAAGAACTTGCTCACATGCAGAGGGGTGTCCACGCCGCAGTTGTCGATGATCCACTGGCACATGCGTTTGAAGTCGGCCTCGCCGTCGTTGTACCCCGGCACCACGAGATTGGTCAGTTCCAGCCACAGATGGCCGAATTTGCGGACGCGCTTGATGTTGTCGAGAACGGGCGCCAGCGAGCCCCCGGTCACGCGCTTGTAGAAGTCCTCGGTGAAGCCCTTCAGGTCAATGTTGATGCAGTCGATCACGCTGCACATGTCCTCGAAAGGCCTGGGCAGGAAGTGGGCAGCTGTGTGGACCGCCACCTTTATGCCCTTCGCCCTTGCAAGCTGGGCGGCCTCGAGGACATACTCGATGGCCTGCATGGGCTCGCTGTAGGTGAAGGTCAGGGAGCGGTACTTGTACTTGACCATCTGCTCGACGAGGCCTTTCGCCGAGAGGGTCTTGTTGTCCGTCGCCTCGGGACGGGCCTTGGCGAAGGACGCGCTCTGACAGTACTTGCAGTCCAGATTGCAGCCGGCGAACCCGAGTGCGAGAGTCTGGGTGCCCGGCAGGACGTGGAGGAAGGGCCCCTTTTCCATGGCGTCGGCGCGGATCTCGCAGGGACGGGCATAGATCATCGAGGTGTAATAGCCGTTGATATTCTCGCGCACGCCGCAAGTGCCGCGCTCCCCCGGCTGTATCTCGCAGCGACTCGGGCAGAGGTCGCAGACTGTCTCCTTGCCCTCCTTCACATGCCAGTACATGGCCCTTTGCTGCGAGACATTTCCCACCGCCGCAACGGTGGCCCCGGCGCTGAGCCGGGCAAGGAGATCGGTCCCGCCTAGGGTCGCCAGCCCCATGCATGCTGCCCCCCGGGCCACCGTCTCCACGAAGTCCCGGCGATCCAGTCTATCGCTGCTCACGTTCGCTGTCCTCCGTTACCGGTCGCGGATCTCTCCTGCAAACGACGCTGGCAGCAGACCCGCGGTTCGCGTAGCTCCAGCCCCAAAGCACAGGGAGGGCGAGGCCCACTCCCATCGCCCTCCCTCAGTCCGCACAAGAGGTTGGCCTACCTGATCATCCCGATCTTGACTTCGCGCGCCTGGGAGCTTGCCTCCACGGTGGTCACCGGCAGGCGCCAGTCCTTGAGCTGCTGGTCGCAACCGTCACCGAACGTGGCCTTGACGGCCCTGGCGAAGGTCTCGTTGCTCGATCCCTTGGTGGGTGCATCGCGCAGGGCCGCGAAGAAGGAGCGGTAGGGCTCGCGGTCGATCATGCGTGACTTGCTGAACCCATTGCTGTCCAGGAGGGCGTACATCATCCCCGCGACCACATTGCGGTTCAGCGAAGCGTCCTCGCCCTGAATCACGTACTCATCCAGTGACTTGAGTGCGCGCTCGCGGGCACGAACGACTTCCTCCTGCGGCAGCTTGACTGCGGCCGCGCTGCCGATGGCATCCCGGGTCTCCGTCACGAGGTCATACTGGAGGGACGCGGCCGCGAACTCCGCCACGCCGCCGAGAAGGTCCTGGTTTTCCCGCAGGAACGGGACGGCTTCACCGAGCACGTTGGACGCGATATTCACGAGCCCCATGCCCCATTGCGGTGGGTCCTTGATCTGGCAACCGGGGACCTTGAACGGGTTGCCCTGGGTGCTGGCGCATCCGCGGTCCACCACGATGACGACGCGCTCGGCTTTCTCCGCCCCAGTCCAGTCCTTGAGCACCCGCTGCGCCTCGTCCCAAACGTTCGGCATGTTGTACATGCGCATGAGCGGCGCTCTCGTGAACGGCGCCAGCACTACACACCCATCGCCGATGAAAACATCCATATTGGCCGGGACAATTCCGAACTGCTCGTAGACCTTCCTGGTGATCTCGGTCATGTCGTACTTGCCCGGGTTAGTGGCGGCGTCCTGGAACTGCTCCCAGCAGATGCGGGCATCGTCTGAGAGACCACAGTCCTTGAAGTCCACAGCCAGCGATTCGAAGGCCGCCCGAGCCTCATCCCACAGCCCGAGGCGGATATTGGCCTGGGCATACAGGTAAAGAGCTGGAGCGGCAAGATCATGGCCCTGCATCTCCGCGAGGGGCGCGAGCAGTTCCGCCGCCCGGGCATACTCGCCCTGGCCCATGAGCATCGCAGCCTGGAAGTAGTGGGCCTCCGGGATCAGGTCGGAGACGCCGATGGCGTACTTGATGTGGTGGTTGATCTCGGAGTAGGCGAAGCTGACCTTCAGGTTGTACAGCTTCATCAGTTCGTAGAAGGCGTCCTTATCCTGTTCCAGCCCAACGGGGAAGACGCCAGGGTATTCGGCCGAAAGCTCCGGGTAAATCTCCCGCGCGGTCTCCCAGTTCTTCTCATCCGCGTAGAAACTCATCAGCTTGCAGAAGGAGAACACCGGCACTGCGCCGTCTGTGAAGAAAGGCAGCCGGGTTGAGTTGAAGGGGAAGTGGATCACGATCTCCTGGTGGGTGTACGCAGCGTCACCGGTGACAGGGCCGGTGTCAATGTCCCCGTACGGCGTGTAGCAGCGGGCCACCATGCCCAGAGCATTGCACTGCAGGCAGCTTCCTTTGAGATTGTTGGCGATGTACGCGAAAGCTTCGGTCGCCTTGTCGAGCGCGCTCAGCGAGCCGTCCGCCGGGACCGGTCCCTGGTCGCCGGTGGACGCCTGGTAGTCCTCTTTCAGGCGGTCAAGGTCTTCCGGGCCGGACGCCTTGTTGATCTCGTTGAACAAGAACTCCTGGCGCAGGTAGGTCTGTCCGATCTCATACCAGGCGTCGTCCCACAGGTCATTGCCGGGGAACTTTTCGATGAACTCGCGGAACTTGGCGACGGCCATCTCGT
Source organism: Armatimonadota bacterium (assembly GCA_018056145.1). Classification (GTDB taxonomy): domain Bacteria; phylum Armatimonadota; class Zipacnadia; order Zipacnadales; family JABUFB01; genus JABUFB01. The sequence goes on along the minus strand of JAGPGE010000051.1, from coordinate 792 downwards.
GCATGCCGTTGTTCTGATAGTGCTTGGCCTCGCCGTTCCAGAGCTCCTTTGCGTCTTTCGCGGGGTTCCACGCCAGGGTGTCGTACAGGTCCAGCTCCTCTGGCGCCCGCCCCGGGTTCAGCCGCTGCACGAGGTTGTTGGCCTCGCGCATGGCCTGGTTGGTCAGGTCGCTGCCGTACCAGTCCTTGATCAGCTTCTCGTAAGCATCCAGTGCTTCTGGGAGCCTGTTCATCAGACGATAGCATTCGGCGATGCGCATCTGCGCATCGTCGGCGCAGTCGCAGTAGCGGAAGTCCCGGATTAGGTCGCTGCATGCGTTGATCGCTGACTGGTAGTCCTGAACCTCCATGTATTTCTGGGAGAGAATCGTCAGCGCCCGGGAGCAGAATTCGCTCTTGGGGTAGTCGTATGCCAGCTGGTTCAGGGCATCGAGGGCCTCACGGGTGGCCTCGATGTGGGTGTACTCCTCCACGAGCGCCATGAGCGCATCGTCCGCCCAGGTGCTTTGGGGCCACTGCTTCACGATATGCTCGTAAACCTTGATGGCCCGTTCGTGGTCGTAGTCCTTGCGGTACAGATTACCCAGCATCCAGGCCCCGTCATCCGCGAGGTCACTATCGGGGAACATCTGCACCAGGCAGCGGTAGCCCCATTCCTCGTTGCGGAAGGACTCGGGCCTGAACGAGGACACGTACGCGTAGTGCATGTACGTGTCATCTGCGTACGGTGTGCCCGAGAACCGGTTCAGGAATGCGGCGTTGGCGACGATGGCCGCCTGGATCTCCTTCTCCT
>JAGPGE010000717.1 GCA_018056145.1 Armatimonadota bacterium | reverse complement strand
TGAACTTGTTGCAGTTGAGGAAACGCTCGCGCGCGGTCATGGCCTAAGACCTCTCGCAGAGATGGCGGATTGCCGGGCAGTTCACCATGCGCGCCCTGATTCCTGCCGGCTGGAGAACTCAGGCATATGCAGACAGGGCCCCCGGTCTCCGAGGGCCCTGTGGTCTGTGGCGTTAGGGGGGCGGCTCAGTACTTCAGCTTGATCTCCTTGCCGGAGGCGCTGCTGCGGTACAGTCCGTCGAGGATGGCGATGACATCCATCGACTGCTCTGCCGGAACGGGCGACGGCCCGCCGTTCACGATGGCCTCGGCGAACTCCACACACTCCTGGGCGTGGGGCTCGCGGCCGTCCACCTTGCCAAGCTGCAGGTTCATGAGCTGCTGGAGCTTGTTGTCGGCATAGAGGATCTCATTGCTGGGCCAGTGGGCACCGGCTTCGTCGCCGTACAGCCACATCTGCATATCCTCGCCCTCGGTCTTGTGGTGCAGGAGCCAGCTCACCTCGAGCACGAGCGTAGCACCGTTCTCGAAGCGCACGAAGGCGGCTGCGAAGTCCTCGACGTCGAACTCCTTCGGGATCGCCCCACCCCACTTGCTGAATGCGCCGGGCTTGTGGGCGAGAATGTCCTTGGTCACGCCGCTGACCGAGACAGGCCGCGGATTGCCCAGCATCCAAAGGGTCAGGTCCAGGATATGTACACCGATGTCGATGCAGGGCCCACCGCCGCTGTTCTTCTTGAGAATGAACCCGGGGCGAACAGGGGCAGCGCTGCGCCTGAGCATCCAGCTGCGCGCATGGTAGACCTCGCCGAGAACGCCCTTGTCGATGTGCGCCTTGAGGGCCTTCGCGGTGGCCTGGAACCGGAAGTGCTGCGCGGTCATGAGCAGCTTGCCGCTTTTGTCGCGGCTGGCGATCATCTTCTTGATGTCCGCGGTGGTGGGGGCGAGGGGCTTCTCGCAGATCACGTGCTTGCCCGCGTCCAGCGCGGCGCAGGTCAAAGATGTGTGGTACATGTTGGGGGTGCAGACGTCAATGATGTCGATGTCGTCGCGCTTGATCAGCGCCATGGGGTCGGTGTACAGGTCACAGATGCCCCTTTCCTTGCCCACGCGCTGCACGATCTCCTCGCTCACATCCGCCAGGGCCACAACTTCCGTGTGCGGGCTGGCCTCCCACCCGGGGAAATGGCTTCCCGCGATACCGCCTACGCCGATGATGCCGACCTTGAGCTTCTTGGCCATGACCGGTTTTTCCCTTCCCTTTGATGGAACGGTGAGCGCTTCGCCGCGCCGCTCTGGAGCCTGACGTGTGAGCCTCTATCGGCCCTCGGCCGCCAGTAGCTCGCGCACTGACTCGTGGTACTCCTGCAGGGTCCGCACGTCGATGTGCCCCTTGATGACCGCTTCGAGACCCATGACCGCCACCATCGCGCCCGAGATCGTGGTGATCACCGGGATGTTGTACATGACCGCTTCGGCGCGGATTGCCCGCTGGTCTACCCGGGGCTCTTCGCCCGCGACTGGGGTGTTGATGATGAGCTGGATCCGGTTCTCGCGGATCAGGTCGATGACATTGCGCCGGCGGCCGCTGGGATCGCTCACGCGGTCCACCACTTCGGCCTCCACACCCACCCGGGAGAGAACGCCCGCGGTCCCCTTCGTCGCCACGATGTCGAAGCCCAGTTCCTGCAGGCGCCGGGCGAGGAAGATGACGTCCCGCTTATCGCGGTTGCGGACGCTGAGGAAGATTGTGCCCCGCGTAGGCAAGTCGTGCCCGGCGGCAATGTACGCCTTTGCGAAGGCTGCGCCGAAGTTCTCGTCGATCCCCATGACCTCGCCGGTGGACTTCATCTCCGGCCCCAGCAGCGTATCAATGCCCGCGAACCGTGAGAACGGGAACACCGGGCATTTGACTGCCGTGTGCTGTGGAACGATCTCCTGGGTGAACCCGAGCTCCTCCAGCGTCTGACCGGCCATCACCCGCGCGCCCAGTTTTGCCAGTGGAACGCCGATGGCCTTGCTCACGAAGGGCACGGTGCGTGACGCCCTGGGGTTGACTTCGAGCACGTGCAGGTGCTCGTCCTTGATGGCGTACTGCACGTTGATGAGCCCGACCACGCCCAGTTCCGCCGCCAGAGCCCGGGTCTGCTCGGTAATGAGAGCCAGTTCATCCTCCGCAAGGCTGAAAGCTGGCAGCACGCAGGCCGAATCGCCCGAGTGAATGCCCGCTTCCTCAATGTGCTCCATGATGCCGCCAATCACGCACCGCTGGCCGTCCGCAATCGCGTCGACGTCGATCTCGATGGCATCCTGCAGGAACTTGTCGATGAGAATCGGGTGGTCGGGGGATGCCTCCACCGCCAGGTCCATATAGCGTTCCAGCATCTCGCGGCTGTAGACGATCTCCATGGCCCGACCGCCGAGAACGAAGGACGGCCTCACCACAACCGGGTAGCCGATGTGCTCCGCCTTCGCCACTGCCTCCGCGGTGGAGAATGCCGTATCGTTCGCCGGTTGGTGCAGACCAAGCCGATCCAGCACCGCCTTGAACTTTTCGCGGTCCTCAGCCCGGGCGATGCTGCCAGGACTGGTGCCGATGATCTTCACCCCGCGTTCCTCAAGAGCCTGGGCGAGGTTCAGTGGTGTCTGGCCTCCGAACTGCACGATGACCCCGCTGGGCCGCTCCCTGTCGCAGATGTTGAGCACGTCCTCAAGGGTGAGAGGCTCGAAGTACAGTTTGTCTGAGGTGTCGTAGTCCGTGCTCACCGTCTCCGGATTACAGTTGACCATGACCGTCTCGAAGCCGTCTTCACTCAGCGCGAAGGCAGCGTGGACGCAGCAATAGTCAAACTCGATGCCCTGCCCGATGCGGTTGGGGCCGCCCCCGAGGATGACGATGTTCCTCTCATTGGGCTCCCGTGCCTCGTCGCCGCGTTCGTAGGTCAGGTAATAGTAGGGTGTATACGCTTCGAACTCCGCGGCGCAGGTGTCCACCAGCTTGACCACGGGTTCGATGCCCATTTCCTTGCGGCTGGCGCGGACGCTGTCCTCCGAAGTCTGGGTGAGCACCGCGATCTGCCGGTCCGAGAACCCTGCCTGCTTCAGCCGCATCATGGCTGCGGGCTCGATGGGGGGGAACTCCGCCGCTGTCGCGCAGGCATCCCGCAGGCTCGCAAGTTCGTCCTGCATCTCCACCAGCTGCTTGAGGTGCCGTAGGAACCACGGATCGATCCCGGTCACAGCGTGCAGGTCATCGG
>JAGPGE010000716.1 GCA_018056145.1 Armatimonadota bacterium | reverse complement strand
GCGGAGTGCCGTATCCTGCGGGCGGGAGCATGGCGTGGCTGGACCTGTACCAGGAAAAGCCCGCGCACGGCGTAACTCTGCAGAGCCGCGACCCGGAACTGATGGGCTGCAGGCTGGGCGCCGATGCGAAGAGCGGCTCGGACAGTCTCACCTTCACCTGCCGGCGGTACGCGCGCATCGCTCCCGGGCAGCAGTGGACGGCGCCGGCCGCGATCATCGGCCTGCACGAGGGCGACTGGCACGTGGCCGCGGATTCGTACCGTGCCTGGGCGAAGACCTGGATGCGTCTGCCCAAGCCGCCGGAGTGGGTGCGCGAGGCTGACGGCTGGTACGGGCTTGTGGTCAGCGCGAATTCGAACCATGTCGAGTTCAACCGCATCCCCGACTACCTGAAGCAGATGCGGGAGCTTGGCACCAACTACATCCAGGTCTGGGGGCAGATGACCGGCGGGAACAACTGCGATTCGCTCCCATATCCCAACCCGGTGCTGGGGTCGGTGGACGACTTCCGTAAAGCGATTGCGGAAGTCCAGCGTTGGGGCGGGCATGTCACGTTCTACGTGTCCAGCCAGTTCTGGAAAGTGGATTTCGGCGACGCACCGGTGCTCGGGACCACCCCACGTGAACTGATCCCGGCATCCGTGCCGATCTGGGACTGGAACGAGTGGCGCGAATATGCGCTGCGCTCATACTCGGGTGGGTGCTTCGGCGATTCCGAACTGTCTGAAGCAGATCAGGCGAAGTATGGCACCCGCTGGCAGCGGACCGTGCCCTGCCCGTACACTGATGCCTGGGCGAACAGGCACCTGCAATACTGGTGCGTCGACCAGTACGGCGGAACCTACGGGGCCAACGGCATCTACCTGGACGAGACTTGCGCGGCAGGGGAACGTTACTGTTTCGCCACGAACCACGGGCACGAACACCACGGCATCTGGGGGGCGTCACTGGCGCGGATCATGGAGCGCATGGTGACCGACGGGCGCAAGCGCGACCCGGACTGGATGTTCGCCATGGAAGGCTGCGGCGATGCCATCGGGCAGTTCTGCGACGTGCATCTCATCTCGCCCGCATCCGCCAAGGCGCCCGGACAGTACGGCAAGAACAAGCTGTATGCCCCCGAGGTCTTCCACTACACATTCCCCGAGTATCTCCTGTACGACGGCGTGGCGAATGGCGTGTATGGGGGCATTGGTGCGGAGAACGTGTTCCTCAATGTTCACCTGCATAGCAACCGCTACGACTCCTTCTCGGTCGACCCCGCGGCGGCGTTCATCCGGCTGCGGCAGAAGACCAAGCAGCTTCTGTACCGGGCGCGGTTCGTGGATGATGTGGGCCTGAAGTGCGACGATTCGGAAGTCCAGGCGAAGATGGCGAGCCTCGTGGATGACGCCAATAACCTGCGGCTGGTCAATGTCGTCAACAAGGGCGGCAGGACCGGGGCGCGGGTGCGCGTGAACTTCCCGGGTGAGGGGCCGGTGTTCGGGTACTACTTCGATCTCGACGGCGCGGAAGGCCGGGTGGAGGTGGCAGTCGAGGGCGACGAGGCGTCCTTCGAGGCGCCGACGTGCAAGGCCTCCACGGTGATCGTGGCGCGCAAGTGCGAGCCCATCATCAGGCCGGAGTTGGGGCGGATCGTGGTCGGCGGCACGGGCGGGTTGCGCGTTACCGTCACGAACATCACTCGGCGCGCGCTGTTCGGGCGGCTGACGCTGGGCGGCGCGCTGGCGGACTTCGGCGAGAAGCCCGTGTCCGCCCTGGTCTTCAATGGCGGTTCGGAGCAGTTCATCATCCCCGTCAAAGCTCCGGTGGAGCAGCCGATGGGGTGCGTCACGGGCACCGTGCGGTTCGAAGGCTTTGATGAGACCATCCAGCGGCCCTGCGAGTGCCTGGTGACCAGCCCCTTTGAGGTGAGCGGCGAGTTGTGGCAAGATAGGCTCTATGTGGACGTGCGGAACCTGTCCTCAACGGCCCTGACAGTGTCGATCATGGTGCGCGGCGAAGGCGTGGAGAAGCTGGAGGAAACAAGCTTCAAGGGCCGCGGCGGGACCCGTGTGGCGGTGGAGTTGCCCAGGCCGCTGCTCGAACCGGCGACGTTCGACGTGACCCTCCGCTACGGCGATCAGGAGGAGAAGCACTCGGTTCAGGTGCGGCCGGAACTGCTCAACCCCGGGTTCGAGCGAGTGGTGGGCAACCGGCCCGCGGACTGGGCGTTCCAGAATGAGGACCTGGCGTCCCTTGATCATGACAACCCCGCCGAAGGCGAGCGGAGCCTGAAGCTCGCGGGGAAGAAGGGCGCGTTCCTCGAAGCCCACCAACCCCTGCAGGTGCGGCCGGGAATGCCCTACGAAGTGCGCTGCAAGGTGCGGCGCGGACCCGGTGAAGGCAAGACGGTGGGCCCATGCGTGGTGCTCTATCTGAAGGCCGGGTTCGAGCGGTACGTGCACCTGCAAAAGGAGACCGACCTGCCCGCGGACCAGTGGAACGAGTACGTGGCCGAGTTCACGTGGACCGACGATGCGCGCGAAGTGATGCTCTACATGTACAACGTGGACAGCGACGCCACCGTCTGGTTCGATGATGTGCGGTTGTCGCCACTAAGGGTGGCCTTCTAGGAAGATCACCACGCCGGGCCGCCGGGACACTCGCGCTTGCAGGCTTCTATGGCCGCGTCCATGTTCCGGTCAGGAGTGCCGCGGCCGGGGTAGAGCTGGACATGGGAGCAGCCGCACCCGGCGAAGACCTTGATCTGCTCGTCGATCTGGGCGGGCGTCATCTCAAGCATCTGCTGGGGAGTGAGCTGGGTCCAGAAGGCGCTGCCCATGATCTCGTGCATCTCTTCGAGAGTGAGCAGTTCGCACCCCGCGCCGTGGAACTCGGTGACCCCGACTTCATCCCGCACGATGCGCAGGTGTTCGGCCCGCAGGAGTTCGCTGTGCATGAAGCGGCGCTCGTTCCCGGCGTACAGGCGCAGGTAGTACGGGACGGCGAACTCCCGGAACATTGCGGGTGACAGCAGGCCCGCGTAATCGTCGCCGACATAGCCGAACCCGGTGAACTCCGCGCCGCGCAGGGAGCAGTCGAACTTCGCCAGCACCTCCTCGCAGTCGACCATCTTGTCCAGTACGCGCCGGGCCGCGTCGGGGTTCTCCACAAGCCCGGCGAGGAGCGCATTGGCGCTGATCTCGCACCCCAGTGTGATGACCCCGCCGCCGTAGCCGCCGAAGCCCACCTTGTAGCCGCGCTCCTGGTAGTACTG
>JAGPGE010000715.1 GCA_018056145.1 Armatimonadota bacterium | reverse complement strand
TACACCTCGGGCGAAGTGCTGCGTCCGGCCATTCCGGACTGGGACGCCTGGAAGACATACGAGTTCCCGCCGCTGCCCCAGGACGAGCATTTCGAGAACTTCGCGGCGCAGGTGAAGCAGCGGCATCCCCAGGAGTTCGTCACCGCATCGGGTGGCGGGTTCTTCCAGCACATGCAGCACATGCGCGGCAATGCCAACTACTACATGGACCTGGCCGAGGACAACGAGGGCGTCAACGAACTGGCCGACCGCATGGTGGAGCGCAATCTGTATCACATCGAGCGCTATGTGAAAGCCGGCGCGGACTGCATTCAGTTCGGCGACGACTGGGGCGCCCAGGATGCCCTGCTGATCCACCCCGACCTGTGGCGGCGGTTCTTCAAGCCCCGCTATAAGAGGATGTTCGAGGTGGCGCGGGACGCCGGCGTCCACGTCTGGTTCCACACCGACGGCTGGATCCTGGAGATCATCGACGACCTCATCGAGATCGGCGTCACAGTGCTCAACCCGCAGCACTCGTGCATGGATACGAAGCGCGTGGGCGAGATCTGCGGGGGCCGCGTCTGCATCCGCACAGACATCGACCGCCAGTGGGTCATTCCCTTCGGCACGCCCGATGATGTGGTCAACGCGGTGAAGGAGGCCATCGAAGCCTTCGGCACTTTCAACGGCGGGGTGATGCTCCACGGCGAGGTCGGTCAGGAAGTACCTTTCGAGAACATCGAGGCGCTCTACTCGGCTTTCTACGAGTACGGGACGTACCCCCTGGACTGGCTGTAGCGCCGGGGCGCCTGCTGTTGCACTTCGCGGTCTGCGAACGTACGGTCCGGCGCAAGATGCCCAGGGCCGCCTCACAGCGCGAGAGTGCTTGTAGGAGCGGGCTTGCCCGCGAATGTCTTGGACGTCAACGAAGAAGGCGAACGGCCTCGCGGGCAAGCCCGCTCCTACAAGTTGTCCGCTGGGCCGCGCCTCCAACCATCCCCCTGCGCCGCATGCGTTCGGAGCGGATATGCATCGCGCTGACCATTCCCCCTCGGTCTTCGCAGCGCAACGACTCGCACTCCGCCCATCCCCCACGAACCTTCGCGCCCCGAAGAGTGTTATTGCCCTTCAGAGGCGTCAATCGCCATCGAAAGGCTATCCCATGAGCGACCACGAACTCAATCTGCTGACGCAACGCCTCATCGAAAACGTCGAGACGGTGATCGTCGGCAAGCGCACCGCCGTTGAGCTGTCCGTGGCCACGCTGCTGTCGGGTGGTCACATGCTCATCGAGGACATCCCCGGCGTGGGCAAGACAATGCTCGCCCGGGCTCTGGCCGGATCCATCGGCGGCCAGTTCAAACGCATCCAGTTCACCCCGGACCTGCTCCCCGCGGACATCACCGGCGTCTCGATCTACAACCAGGACGAGCGCGCCTTCGAGTTCGTACACGGCCCGATCTTCGCCAATGTTGTCCTCGCCGACGAGATCAACCGCGCCACGCCCAAGTCCCAGTCGGCGCTGCTGGAGGCGATGGAGGAGTTCCAGGTCACCGCGGATGGCGAGACGCGACACCTGCCCCGGCCCTTCTTCGTCATCGCCACCGAGAACCCCATCGAATACGAGGGCACGTTCTCCCTGCCCGAAGCCCAGCTTGACCGGTTCATGTCCCGGGTCAGCATCGGCTACCCGACCCATGACGACGAGGTGGACGTGCTCTCGCGCCAGATGCTCGTGCACCCTATCGAGCGTCTCAACCCCGTTCTCTCCACGGAGGACGTTGCCTCCGTGCAGGAGGCGGTGCGGGAGATTGAGGTGGACGATTCGCTCAAGCATTACGCGGTCAAGATTGTGGGCGAAACCCGCACCCATCCCGACGTCGAGCTTGGCGCCAGCCCCCGCGGCTCGATTGCGCTGATCCGCCTCTCCCAGGCGCTCGCGGCGATCTCCGGGCGCGGCTACATCATCCCGGACGATGTGAAGCGAGTTGCCGTGCCTGCGCTGGCGCACCGCGTGGTGGTCAAGCCCGACCGCCGCATCCAGGGCGTGACGTCGGAGCGCGTCGTGCTGGAGATTCTCGACTCCGTATCCGTGCCCATCAGCGAGGGCGTGAGGTAGCTTGCTCATCGGCAAACGCCAGGCGCTCCTGTGGGGCCCGCTTTTCCTCTTCATCGTGGCCTTCGTACTGCACGTGAACCAGATGTTCATCATGTTCGCGGCACTGGGGCTGCTTGGCCCCGTCTCGTATGCCCTCGGGCGGCGCAAGCTGGCGGAGATCCGCGTGGACCGTTACGGGCGTTCAGTAATGACCGCCGGTGAACGCGGCAACGTGCATCTTACGGTCCGGAATGACGGCCGCCTGCGCCAGTTCTTTGTAGTCGTGCGTGACCAGCTTCCCGACGGGCTCGAAAGCCCCGAGGGCGGGCAGGTACTGGTGGCCGACCTACCGGCGGAGTCCGACCGGCGATTGTCCTATGACCTGCTCGCGCGGCGACGCGGCGTCTTCAGTGTCGGGCCGCCAGTGCTCGAAGCATCCGACTACCTGGGCCTGTACCGCTTCACGCGGAAAGGGGAACGTGCCGCCGAAGTTCTCGTCTACCCCCGCGCGATACCCATCCCTAATCTCTGGCCGCGCGCGCTGTCTGGCCGCAAGCCTCACAAGGCCTCCCGCCGGGTTATTGGCCCCAGCACCGAGTTCTTCAGCCTGCGCGACTACCTTCCCGGCGACGACCTGCGGCATATCAACTGGAAATCCTCGGCCAAGCGCGACAAGCTTACCGTGGTGCAGAGCGAGCAGATCGAGGCCAATGAGTGCGTGATCGCGGTCGACCTGTCTGCGGCGAGCCACGCCGGAACCGGAGACACCGCAACCGTGGAATATGCCGCAACCCTCGCCGCCTCGCTGGCGAATGAGGCGCTGGGCAGGGGCTCAAACGTGGGGCTCATCGCCCAGGGCAAGGCAGACCACAGCGTCATCGTATCGGGCAATCCCCGGCAGCACGTGCTGTTGCTGGAATCCCTCGCGCGAATCATGCCCGACGCGGAGCAGTCTTTCGCCGACGTGGTCTCGACACATGAGGATCAGCTGCCGCCGGGATCTGTGGTGGCGGTGATCTCCCCCACCGTCGGTCCGGAGGCCATCGCCTGCGCGGCGCGACTGCGGGCGCTGGGGCACCCCGTTTCCTGGTTCGCCATCGCAGCCCACACCTTCCCGGATAGCAAGGCTGACCCGGCCGAGTACGAGAGCACAGTGGCCGGTCTGGCGGCCCACGGCTTCCGGGTC
>JAGPGE010000050.1 GCA_018056145.1 Armatimonadota bacterium | reverse complement strand
GTGCCCCGGTGAACCTGGCCCGGTCAGCGCGGGTCTCCGCGTCCTCGCAGCACTCACCCCCGTATGCTCCCCGGTGGGCCGTGGATGGCGTGATCCCCGAACTCCTGTGCAAGGATGATGTCGGCCGCGCCTGGGCGGTGGACGGTGCGAAGGCGGGCCACCGGGCCACCTTTGTCCTGGAATGGGACGAGCCAGTGGATGTGGCCGAGATCATATACTACGGGCGCACCGCGTGGCTGGTTGAGGAATGCTGGCGTGAATACGAAGTCTATCTGGACGAGGCTGCGGAACCCGTAGCGCGCGGACAGTTCGAGATGAACGCCGGTCCCCAGCGCGTGCCCGTCCCGCGCACGAAGGCGAAGAGAATCCGGCTTGAGTTCCTGAGCTCGTACGGCGGCATGAACTGCGGCGCGGCGGAGATCGAGGTGTACTCCGAGAGCCCGCCGGATGATGCCCTCCCCCGGCTCAAACGCATGCCAACCAACCACGCCGCACGCGCCAGGATCAGCGCCACATCCGAGTACTCCAACGACTACCGCGCCTCGCTTGCCACGGACGGCCGGATTCCGGAGCCGCTGAGCCTGAGCGACAATGGGCGCGCCTGGGCGGTGCGCGGCGAGCAGGCAGGCGGCAAGGCGGACTTCATGCTGGAATGGGACACACCGGTTAGGGTGGCCTCGGTCGTCTACTTCGCGCGCACCGCGATGATGCTGGAGGAGGGGTTCCGGGACTACGAATTGTGGGTGGGGGATGACCAGCAGCCAGCCCTGAAGGGCGCATTTCTGAGGGGCGGCGGGCCCCAGGTGCTCATCCTGGACCCGGTGCGCACCGCCCGCAGGCTTAAGCTGCGGTTCCTGAGTTCCTACGGCGGCCCGAACCCCGGCGCCGAGGAAATCCAGGTGCTGGACACCGCGCCCGACCTGGAGCGCCTGCCACCGTTCCTCCCCGACGGCTGGAGAAAGCCCGAGGAGAGCCCGGAACTGACGCGGTTGGTCGCTGATGGCGGCCTGGGGTTCGACCGCATGCTGGTGATCCGGCGCTTCGAGCTGAATCCATCCCACGTGTACACCGTGCACTGCGAGGGCTTCCGGCCCGGAGGCGGTCTGTACGTGCTCTCCCCGCCCACGCCCGAGGGCAAGCTCACGGAGATACTGGCATCGCCGGAAGGCCAGCTACTGGACTACGATCTTTCCTTCGACGCCAGGGAAATCGTGTTCAGTTGGCGGCGCACCCCACAGGACAGTTACCACGTCTACCGCATGAACGTGGACGGGACCGGACTCACCCAGCTTACCGACGGCCCCTGGCACGACTATAACGCACGCTGGCTGCCGGACGGCGATATCATCTACGTCTCCACCCGCGATGGGCAGTTTGCCATGTGCTTCGTCACTCCGTCGGGAGTGCTCTACCGGATGACCCGGGACGGCGAGAGCCAGCGGCGGCTGTCGGCGAACTACATCGACGATTTCACCCCCGCGGTGATGCCCGACGGCCGCATTCTCTACACGCGCTGGGAGTACGTGGACCGCCCGGCGATCCCCATCCAGAGCCTGTGGACCATGAACCCCGACGGCAGCGGGGTGCAGTCGTACTACGGCAACCGAGTGCTGAGCCCGGCCACTCTTATTGAGGCGCGGCCGGTGCCCGGCGAGGATTCGGTCATCTGCACCCTCACCGCTCACAACGGCCCAATCCGCGGCGGTACCGGGATCATCGAACGCCGCCTGGGGATCAACGCCCAGTCGGCCCTGCGCAATCTGACCCCAGACGTACACATCGGTCGGGTCGACCAGGGCAGCGGGAACGACGTGGTCGGCCCGTACGAGAACCCGTACCCGCTGGAAGGTGGGAGATTCTTGGTCTCCGGCAAGGGCAATGTGTACCTGGCCGATACGGAGAACCGCTGGGCTGTTGTCCATCCTGCGCCGCGAGACGGCGGCCCGGGCTTCTTCAACCCGCAGCCGCTCAGGCCCCGGCCCGTGCCGCCTGTGGTACCCTCGAGCCTGTCGCCGGAACTGGTCGACCAGGCCGCCGTACTGCTCCTGGATGTTCACCGCGGACTGGCGCCTCAAGTGGAGCGGGGCGAGGTGCGGCAGATCGCGGTCATCCAGGAGATGGCCAAACCCCTGCGCACCCACGTGCTCGGCTTCGGCTTCCAGCGCCCGGTGATCTCCTGTGGCGCGACGTACGCCGCGAAGAAGGTCTGGGGGTACGTCCCGGTTGCGAAGGACGGATCAGCGTTCTTCACGGTACCCACCGGCGTGCCGCTGTACTTCGAAGCCCTGGATGAGAAAGGCCGGGCGGTGCAGCGAATGCGCAGCTTCGCCAATTTCATGCCCGGCGAGACCCGCAGTTGCGTGGGTTGCCACGAGCCCCGCGAGACCACCCCGGCCACGCAGCGCGCCATCTCCAGCGGCAGGGACCCGCGCGCCCTGGAGCCGCCCGAGTGGGGCGTCACCAACTTCGACTACCCCACTCTTGTGCAGCCAGTGCTCGACCGGCATTGCACCCGGTGCCACAGCGATGTGAGGCCTGCCGGTCGCGTGGATCTGTCCGGCGGGAAGACCGACTGGTTCAGCGTCTCCTACGAGGTGCTGAGCCGCAGGTATGTAAGCTGGATCGACACCCGCAACGGGAACGAGGCCAACATCCTGCAAATCGAGCCGAAGCGCTGGGGATCGCCCGCCAGCAGGCTCGCAGACCTGGTTGTCTCGGGTCACCCGGACGCCGAAGGGAAGCCACGGGTCGCGCTGAGCGATTCCGAGCGCCGCAGGATCCTCACCTGGATCGACCTGAATATCCCGTACTACGGGACCTACGAGATGGCCTACCCGGATGCGGAGGGTGGCCGGCGGATCGTCCCCGCGGACCTGAACGAGAAGCTGAACTCGGTCACTGCCCGGCGTTGCATGCGCTGCCATCAGACCGGTGTGCCTTCGGAAGGATTCGTCCGACTCACCGAGCCGCAGCTCAATGACTTCCTGGCCGCGCCCCTTGCGAAGTCCGCCGGCGGCCGCGGGTCATGCGGCGAGACGGTATTCCGCAGCGTGGAAGACGCGGATTACCAGGCGCTGCTCAAGTGTTTCGAACCGGTGAACCAGATGCTTGCACAACGGCCCCGGATGGACATGCCCGGCGCTTCCCCGGCGCCGGCGAATCGATCCTGCCAGTAGTCCGGCCCGACCACACCCGGGAGGTCGCTGAATGCTCGTCGGGAGAGTCGTTCTCGTGCTCGCCGCCCTCATCGCCTTGACAGCCTGCGCGAATGCCGACACCTGGGCAGTGCTCACCCGCGATGGAGCGGGAAGGGAAGTCGCCCCGTATCTGTCGTCACTCGGCGGCGGCGAACGCGGCACCGGCGCGGTGCGCTCGGATGTCTTCGTGCTGGATGAAGACATGGTGAGCTTCGAGATGTGCGGGGCTGACGGCTGGCCGGGTCAGCGCAAGCTCCGCAACTGGTTTGCGCTCTGCGACGCAGACACCGGGCTCGCACTGCGGCGCACTCCGCCACCCGGAACCGACCTGATGACGCCCGTGGCCTGGGATGTCCTGGAGCTTGTGGGGAGGCGGGTCTACTTCCGCGCGGTGGATGGACTGGAAGAGAGCGCCTTCGCCTGGATCGGCTGGGCCAACGTCCGGGTGGGTAATCGGGCAATCATGGGACCTCTCACACCGGGTCAACTGCCGCAAGGCTGGCACGAAGAACGAAAGCCCGAGAACCTGACCGTCGAAGAGTGGCTCAACTGCCCGGGCGCCGGTGACGAGTATGCCCTGGAGGAGATACCATCCACCCGGACCTGGGGCATCATGACCACAAACGGCGAGAACCGCGCCTGTCCGCCGTACCTGTCTTCACTGCGCGGCGGGGAGCAGGGCACGGGCGCCGTGCGGTCGCCGGCATTCGAACTCACGACGCCCGAGTACACCTTCGTCGTGATGGGCGCCGACAGCCCCTCCGGCGACCTGGGGCTCAACAGCTTTCAGCTGGTGGATGCCGAGACCGGCAAGATCCTGCGCAGAGCCCAGCCCATCGTCGGCAACACTATGCGCCCCGTCACCTGGGACGTGCGCGAGTTCGCGGGCAAGCGGGTGTTCTTCCGGGCGGTGGACAACAATCCCGCCGGGGGATGGGCCTGGATCGGTTGCGATCAGGTGCCAATCGGGGATCGCGTCGTCACCTTCGACCAACCGGATGCCCTGGTCGGCTGGCGCGAGGAGGGCCTGTCTGATGGGGAGTTCAGGGCCACCGATGACCGCACGCCCACTCTCGCGGAAATGCTGGAGCGCGAATGGCGGCAGCAGGACGCGGCTCTCGGCTTGCGTTGGGACCTGTGGCGGCAGAATCCGGCGGCTGCCCCCCTGCTCGTACGGCGGGTCGTCAGGGCGATGCAGGCGGACTTTGACCGGGCGCGCCGGCTGATGGCCGATTTCGCGGCTGTGGGACTGCCGGAGAGCGAGCGGGCACGGCTCGAGGAGCGGTTCGGGCAGCTGCGCCGGCGCATTGAGGGCCTGCAGCAGAGTCCCGGAGACGTTGATGGCTGGCTCACCGCGCGCCGAGATCAGCAGGCTGCCTTGCGCGAGCTTGCATTCGCCAACCCCGCACTCGACTTCGAGCGCCTGCTCTTCGTGAAGCGGTTCACCCAGCAAAGCTACGCGGACATCAACGTAAACCACCACGCGTGGGGATCGCGGCCCGGGGGGGACATTGTGCTGCTCGAGGGGTTCCGGCCCGGCGAGAAATGGTGCGAGACGCCGCTGCTCGCAGGCCGACTGGGCCCAGGGAATGTGCATGGAATTGACCTAGATTTCGACGCCGGGCACATTGTCTTCGCATACAGCCGGGCCCAGAGCAACGAGCCGCCGCCGGGCTGGACGGTGCGCCAGAACACCTATGACTTCCACCGCACGCTGGACCTGCTGCATCTGTATGAGATGCGTGCCGACGGGTCCGATCTGCGCCAGATCACCGACGGCCAGTGGAGCGACCTGAATCCCTGCTACCTGCCGGATGGCGCCATCGCATTCGAGTCCGAGCGATGCCACTTCTCGCTCCAGTGCAATGAGTACGACAAGGACGAACCGACCACGAACCTGTACAGCATCCGGCGCGACGGGACCGGCTTGAGGAGGCTGTCCGTCACCAAGGACGGTGACTGGTACCCGCGCGTTCTGGCGGACGGCTCTCTCGTCTACTCCCACTGGGAGTACCACGAGCGCGGGCTCATGTTCCCCCACCCCCTGTGGCTGATCCGGCCGGACGGCACGGGTGCCGACAACTTCGCAAAGCAGCACCTCAACCACCCGCTGACTCTCACCGTGCCGCGACAGATCCCGGATTCCGACCTGGTGATGGCAATCGCGGCGGGTCATCATACGCTAGCAGCGGGCCCAGTGGTGTTGGTGGACCGCCGGAAGGGGATGAACGATCCGGCTTGCATTACCCGGATCAGCGGGCCGGATGTCTGGCCGGAACTGGGCGGAGCCGCGCCGCCGCCAGACGTCGAGGGCTGGCGCATCCCGCCCGGACAGGGCTGGTACATGGACCCGTACCCGCTGTCCGGCGCCACGTACCTGGCCTCCTACTGCGCCGGCTCGATGCAGGACGAGAACGGGTACGCGCTGTATCTCATGGACGTCTACGGTGGCCGAGAGCTGCTTTACCGAGACCCGTCGATCTCCTGCGTCATGCCGATCCCTCTGCGCCCGCGCGAGAGACCCCCCATCGTGGCGAGCGCCCTGGCCCCCGAGGTGACCGACGCCGTCTGCGTGCTCACGGATGTGACCGACGGCGTCCCGGAACTGGCGAAGGGCGCGGTCCGGTACCTGCGCATCGCCGAACCCGTGCCGTGGCCGTATGACAACGAGATCGGCGGGCAGCGCTACGAACCGGACGCCAAGGCGACCGGGGTGAACTGGACGCCGGTTCGGATCTTCGGCACTGTACCCGTGGAGGCCGACGGGTCGGCGTATTTCCGGGTGCCGGCGGACACCGAGTTGTACTTCCAGGCGCTGGACGAGAACGGCATGGAACTGCGCCGCATGCGCAGTTATGTGAGCTTCCAGCCCGGCGAGACCCGTGGTTGCGCGGGTTGCCACGAGACCCGGGCGGCGGCCCCGCGCCTGCCCTCCAATGTGCCGCTCGCGGTGCTCCGCGATCCGTCCACACCGGTCCCGCCGCCGTGGGGACACAAGCCACTCAACTTCCTGCGGGATATCCAGCCGGTGCTCAACCGCAACTGCCTGTCGTGCCACAGCGGCCTGAAACCCGCGGGGAACGTGGACCTGTCGCCCGGCCTGACCGCCCACAATAACCGGGCGTACGACACTCTAATCGGGATGGGCATGCTCTGCCTGAGCAGCAAGAACGACGATGCGCGGATCACTCCCGTGGGCGAGTTTGGGTCTCACAAGAGCCGGCTGGTGGAGATCCTGCGCACCACCCACGCCGAGCGCTGCAGGCTGTCGCATGACGACTGGCAACGCCTGTACACGTGGATCGACGCAAACGGCGTCTATCATGATGACTTCATCCGCAAGCGGCCTGCGGGCGCCGCCGGGTACTCGCTGGCCGAAGATCAGGAGCTTTGGGCGAGGATCGCCGAGATCCACGGAAGGCGCTGTGCATCCTGTCACGCCGAGAGCAACCTCGCCCGGCCCGAGTGGGTCGATCTGAACGACCCAGCAGCGTCGCTGTTCATCGCGGCGCCTTCCGGCGAAGAGACGCCATCAGGACGCAGGTGCGATCCAGCCCCATACGCCGCCAATGATCCGGACCGCGCCGAAATACTGCGGCTGGTGTCCGAAGCCGTCGCCCGAGCGTGGAGCGATCCCCGACGCGACCTGCGGGCCCTGCGTCCCGTGAATAACTGAGATGGAGAATACCATGACCGCTCTCGTCTGCTTCCTGCTGCTGATGTGTATCGCCGCATCCGCCGCGCCGGCGCGGAAGACCGAAGTGGGTATCGTGGGCGACGCCTTCCATATCAACGGGCAGCCCACGTATGCCGGACGGTTCTGGAACGGTCACAAAGTGGAGGGCCTGCTGTTCAACTCCCGCATGGTCCAGGGGATTTTCGACGACATGAACCCCGGGACCGTGGCGCGGTGGGCCTACCCGGACACCGGCAAGTGGGACCCGGAGCGCAACACCGCCGAGTTCATCGCAGCCATGCCAACCTGGCGCGCGCATGGCCTGCTGGCGTTCACGATCAACCTGCAGGGCGGAAGCCCCCAGGGATACAGCCGGGAGCAGCCGTGGCACAACTCCGCCCTGAACGCCGACGGCTCGCTGCGCCCCGACTACATGGCGCGGCTGGAGCGCATTCTCGACCGCACTGATGAACTGGGAATGGTGGCGATACTCGGGGTCTTCTACTTCGGCCAGGACCAGCGGCTGCGGGATGAGGCGGCGGTGTGCGCGGCGGTGGACAATACGGTGGACTGGGTCTTCGACCGGGGCTACCGGAACGTGCTCATCGAGGTCAACAATGAGTGCAATGTGCAGGCATACGACCACGCAATACTCAAGCCCGACCGGGTGCATGAACTGATCCGGCGCGTCAAACAGCGTGAGCGCGGCGGCCGGCGGCTGCTGGTGAGCACCAGCTATGGTGGAGGAACGGTGCCGAAGGAGAACGTGGTGCGCGAGGCGGACTTCCTGCTCATTCACGGCAACGGCGTCAGCGATCCGGAGCGGATCGCGCAGATGGTCCGGCAGACGAGGCAAGTTGGGGGCTACCGGCCGATGCCGATCCTGTTCAACGAGGACGACCACTTCGACTTCGACAAGCCCCGGAACAACATGCTGGCGGCGCTGAGCGAATACTGCTCGTGGGGGTATTTCGACCCCGGCGCCAGCAACTATGAGGACGGCTATCAGTGCCCACCCGTGAACTGGGGGCTGAACACGGACCGCAAGCGGGCGTTCTTTGCGACGGTGAAGGAAATCACGGGAGAGTAGTCTGCGAGTGCACGAAGACAGGTGGCGCTGCTTCCCAAAGCAGTGCCCTACGAAGGGTTACCACAGGCAGGGCCCGGTGGGGCGCCTGGGCAGTGCCGGTGGCGCTCTTTCCCGAAGCAGTGCTCTCGGGGTCAGCGGAGGCTACTCGCCCATCCCCGTTAGCGTGCCGCCCCGGCGAACCTCACCGACCAGGGCTCAGCCGCTTCGCCGAACTCCACCGGCACGGCCAGCACATTGCCCTCCGCTTTCCCCTCGGCCGGCGCGTACACGTCCGGCACGTAAACAAACACCCGGCCAGACATGCCCTTCATCCGGTGGGCGATCCCGCTGAGTGTGAGGGTCTCCGCATCCCACGCCACGTCAGTGAGCTCGACCCCGCCCTGGGTGAGGTGCATGTCGGTGCTGAGGACGAAGGGGCGATCCAGCTTCGGGGCGATACGCAGCAACCTGCAGGACGTGCTGAACACCGGCACGCGCAGGGCCAGTTCCAGCCCCGCTTCGGCGGAGACCTCGCCCATGAGCCGCTCCTCGAAGAAGTCCCAGATCACCAGGGGCTGACCGTCCGCGAGACCGATATCCTCAAGCTCAACCGCCACCCGCGCATTCTGTTCGTCCAGGTTGAGCAGGCCGACCACGTGCCAGGCGCCCCAGGTTGTGGTCACGGGCAGGTCCCAGACCTGGGCGTATTCGTCCCGGGCGAACAGGTCGACCGGCCGTGCGCAGCGCCGGTATGAGGGCAGGCACTTCGCCAGCATCCGCAGCTTCTCTTCGGGCAGGTCGGGCAGGCGGTCGCCCAGAAACGCCGGGCCGCCGCCCAGTGCGCAAATCACCATGCGGACGCGGTTTTCGTCTTCGTCTCCCTGGCCGACCTGCAGGTAGTCGGGGTCGGACCAGTAGAACTTTCCGCTCACGTGGTACCGGCAGGCGAAGTCGTTGGTCCAGCCGCGCATGTGCTCCCAGTTCCCGGCGGGATTGCCCATGTCCCGGTGGGTCCAGGCGGCGTCGCACAGCCCGGCCACCAGGTTCAGCGGCGCGTTGCAGGCCATGTACGCCATGTCCTGCCCCATGCCCTCGCGCAGAAGGCGGGTGAACTCGCGCCAAACAGGAGCTCCCAGAGTCACATCCGGATCGTGCAGCTTCATACGCGCGTCCATGAGATGGGCCTGGAAATCATTCTTCAGGTAGGTGCAGCCGTACGAGCGGAACTTCTCGCCAGCATCCCTGTAATAGGCGGCGCCTGCAGGACTGGTTGGGTCCACGGCGAAAGTGGCCCCGTGCGGCTCCCAGTACCACTTATCCCAGGAGACGAAGGGCTTGCCCCCGGCGTCCTTCGCCAGCATTTCCGGGTGCTCTTCGTACTCGGGCGAGAACTCGGAGACGCTGGTCACCGCAGACCACAGACCCAACGACAGGCCCATATCCCGAAGGTGATCGCTCAGCCACGGCAGCCCCCGCGGGAAGCGTTCATTGGGCACCCAGTGGCCGATGATGTCCCGGTGCTGCCAGCCGTGGTCGATCTGGATGTTCTTCACACCCAGCGGCGCGAAACGGTCGCGGATGATCCGGGCATTGTCCAGCACGATGTCTTCCGAGATGACTAGGCGATATGCATACCACGAGTTCCATCCCGAGACGCAGTGCCTTGGTGGCTCCAGATTGCCCACGGCCATGACCGTGTCCGCCCAGTGCTCAAGGGCCGCGTGCCCGCCGGGGTGGACGGAGAACTCGAACACCTCGGAGGCCAGCGTCTTCCCCGGAGCGAGCACATACCCGCCCGGATATGAGCAGGTCGCCGCCACCGCATCTGGCGCCCCCACATCGTTCACGCCAACCCGGTTGCTCACAGTGGCGGTCTGGAAGCTTGCGAAGGACAGGGATGCAGCCCAGTCCGCGTCCGGGTCGGTGATGACCAGTGCGCCTGCCGCATTGTGGCTTGCGCCGGGCGTCGCGAGTTCATGGGAGCCCGAGCCGCACAGGCTGCCGTTGTCTGTGAAGATGCGCAGGCGCGGGAGGGGCTCGGGGAGCATCAGGGCCTCGCTGCCCTCGGCGCGCAGACTCATCTCACTGACGCGGATCGCCTGGTCAGTCCGGTTCGTGACTTCCAGCCAAACCAGGGCCTGCGCCAGGTCGCGCTGGGACTGAACGTGCAGGGCCGTCTCCACTCCGGTAGCCCCATCGTGTCCCCGGAAGCACCGGTGCTCGGAATCACCCAGCGCCGCGGCAATCGGGGGAAGGTCATCCGGAGCCGAAAGCTGGGGCAGCGCTATCTCCTGCTCCCCGACGCGCACGCGGGCGGAGAAGGGTCCTGCCACCAGCGAGCAGTCACCGGTCGCGCCAAAGGTCACAGTGCTTTCGGCGGGGCGAATCACCGTCTGCAGCCCCGCTCCGGTCAATGAGACGGAATCGCGGTCGGATAGAGAACCATCCATGATCTGCTGGACCTCCAGGGCATCCGCGGCATGATCGAGTATCACAAGTTCGTCGAGTGCGCCCACGACAGCGCGGCTCATGCGCCCGAATCCGCATCCAACCAGAAGCGCGGGAACATTGGTGGGGAGCGGCCCGGCTTCCGTGGCCACCGCTTCACTGACGCCGTTCACGAAGAGCTCAGCGCGGCGGGCCGGGATGTCCCATGTCACCGCGCAGTGGTACCACTGGCCGTTCACCAGTGGCTGCTGCGAGAAGATCGACCAGCTCTTCCCGGTGTCCGGGCCGCCGATGACGATGCGCAGCTTCCCGCTGGGATGGGAGCGCTCGAAGTGCAGCGCGTTGACATCGTTGTCGCTGAAGCCGAGGAAGTTGTCGTGGGTCTTGCGGCCCCAGTCATCGGGACGGAACCACACCGCAACGGTGCCGGCCCCGTTGGGGACATTGCCTTGGGGCTGGAACTCCAGGTACGAGTTACCGTCCAAGAGGAGCGCCTGGCCGAATTTGCCAGGAGTAAGGCTGCCACCGATTACCCTCTCCGGGTTGGACTTCCCGCCGGCCTGATCCGCCTTGAGCCAGTGATCGAAGGACGCCCGGAAGGTGACGCCCTGCGCATTGGGGGTCTGGACCAGCGTCAAGGTGAGAGCAACGGCTAGAACCAACGCTGTCGGGCTGACCATCGAAAGACTCCCCAACGCGCCGCCGCATCCGCGCGGCGGTCTGGTGCACCGCGCCAGTGTTCGCCGTGGGTGCGCACGTCGCCTGCACCCAACACAGAACTTTGGTGAATGCAGGAATGCGCAGGTCTGGGACGAACTAGGCATGAGACAGCATGACAGGCAGACAACCGACGATCTGCAGACAGGCCGTGCCGGCGGCAGTCAGGGGGCAAGCGGGTGTCGATCGCGAGAGCCATCCACGAGAGTCTACTGAGCGGCTGCAGCAGAGCAGCGCTGCATGCAGGCGGCTACAGCGCGGGCATCGATGAGCTGGACCGTCTGGAGCGCCTTCAGCCAGAGGATCTGGAGGCCGAGACAATGCGCAGGGCGCAGGCTCTGCTCCAGCATGCCTTCTCTCGCGTGCCCTACTACCGGGACCTCGCACGCGAGAGAAGGCTGGTCGCCGGCGACTTCCGGACACAGGGCGATCTGTCCGAACTTCCCGTCCTCACGAAAGCGATCATCTAGGAGCAGGGCGCCCGGCTGCACGCCGAAGGACGTCTCGCCGGCGCCAGGATGAACCAGACGGGCGGGTCCACCGGAACGCCCGTCCAGTTCCTTCACGACAGTCAGTACCGGCGTTTTAGCAATATCAACAAGATTCGCCTGTACCAGTGGATCGGCTATCGGCCGGGCGACCCCTTCGTCTTCATCTGGGGCGCGCCGCGCGACTCCACCGCGCATCTCACCCCCGGGCAGCAACTGCTCGATCGCTGGGGTCGGAACCTTCTCTGGCTCGACGGGATCGCGGTCAACGAAGGGCAGGTTCGAGACTGGGTGCCCCGGGTCCAGGAGCATGCCCCGACGATGATCGTGGGCTTCACCTCACTCCTGGGCCTCTTCGCCCGTGCGGTGGCTGACGCGGGTGCTTCGCTGCCCTCACTGCGCGGGATCCAGTCCTCGGGCGAGAACCTCACTGCGGAGGAGCGCGAACTCATCGAGGATGCGCTTGGCGCGCCTGTCTACGACCGCTACGGATGTCGCGAAGTGGGCGTCATCGCCCACGAATGCCCAGCGCACACCGGACTGCACACTTTCCCCGCGCTGAACCTTGTGGAGTTGCTGGGGCCCGATGGGCACCCAGCGCCGCCCGGTACTCCCGGCAGAATCGTTGTGACCAATCTGCATAACTATGCCATGCCTTTCATCCGCTACGAGATCGGCGACATCGCGACATGCACCCAGGCCCAAGAGGCATGCCCGTGTGGGAGGCAAACGCGGCGCATTGAGTCCATCGAGGGACGGATCTGCGACGCCATCGTCTCGCCCTCCGGACGTCTGCTCCACTGGGACCTCTTCTACGCGTTCTTCTGGAAGCTCCCGGACGTTCTCGAGTTCCAGGTCCAGCAGGACGCCCTGGATCATCTAACGGTCCTTGTCGTTCCCAGGCCGGGCGCGGACGTGAGCGCGTCTTGCCAGCGCGTCCGCGACGACATCCGCAGGCATGCAGACCCGGCCTTCCGTGTGGATTTCGTCGAGGTGGATGATATCGCCAGAGCAGTGTCTGGAAAGCGCCGCCTGACGGTGTCGAGCGTCCCGAACCCATTTCAGATCGGTTTGGGTGAAGCGGGAGAAGCCCGCGACAGGAGGTCTCGATGACGATGACAGCAGCTAGGGCGAACCTTTATGCGCAGCCGACCTTGGTCTTCCTGGTTCTCACAACGGTTCTGTTTGGAGGCAATGCGATGGCGCAGGCGCAGACAGCACCCAACGCCGACAGGATTCGCCCGTGGTCCGAAGACCCGCGCTACTGGCAGTACAAGGGCGAACCGGTGCTGCTCATCGGGGGCTCACGCGAGGACAATCTGTTCCAGATCCCGGACCTCAAAGAGCACCTCGACCTGCTGCGCAGCGTGGGCGGGAATGTGATCCGCAATACCATGAGCGACCGGGACGAGGGCAATGTCTACCCGTACAAGCAGATCGAGGGCGGCAAGTACGATCTGAACCAGTGGAACGAGGAGTACTGGACCCGCTTCGCCAATCTGCTGCGCTGGACCGGTGAGCGCGACATCATTGTGCAGATCGAAGTGTGGGATCGCTTCGACCTGACCGACTCCGGCAGTGGGCGCAACTGGCAGCGCCACCCGTACCGGCCAGCGAACAATGTCAACTACACCGAAGACGAGACCGGCCTCGCGGATCGTTACCCCGATCACCCGGCGGCGGACAGGCAGCCCTTCTACCACACCGTGCCGGGCATGGAGCAGTATCAGCCGAAGTATGACACGATCCGCAGGTATCAGGAGCGTTTCGTCGCGAAGATGCTGGAGTACAGCCTGCCCTGCGGCAACGTGCTCTACTGCATGAACAATGAGACATCCACCGACGTGCGCTGGGGGCAGTACTGGATGCGGTTCATCAAGGACCGCGCGGCGTCCGCGGGTGTGGATGTGTGCGTCACCGACATGTTCGACAACGGGTTCATCCCCGAGAAGTCGCCACAGATCCGGCTGGTGCTGGACCATCCGGAACTCTATGACTTCATCGATATCTCGCAGGTGAACAGCCGG
This sequence comes from Armatimonadota bacterium, assembly GCA_018056145.1. GTDB lineage: Bacteria > Armatimonadota > Zipacnadia > Zipacnadales > JABUFB01 > JABUFB01. The sequence goes on along the minus strand of JAGPGE010000050.1, from coordinate 927 downwards.
AACTTCGGCGAAGACCACTGGCGGCGGCTGCGATGGGTAGTTGAGCAGGCTAAGACCCACCCGCGCCCGGTGAACCACACGAAGATATACTCTGCGGGGCAGACGAGCTTCGGCTCAGGGACGCCACAGGACGGCATCGAGCGCTTCTGGCGCAATCTCCTGGGCGGCTCTGCGTCCTCACGCTTCCACCGGCCAACGGCAGGCATCGGCCTGAACGAGCAGTCCCAGGCGTGTATCCGGTCCGCGCGAAAGGTCGAGGAGCGGGTGCGTTTCTGGGACATCACCCCGTGCATGGACCTGCTCGGCGACCGCGAACCCAATGAGGCGTACATGGCGGGCAAGCCCGGACAGGCCTACGTGCTGTTCATCTGCAACGGCGGCTCGGTGAGCCTGGACCTCACAGGCGAGGGTGGCGCTTTCGCCGGGCGATGGATTAACATCGGCACGGGAGAATGGGCGGACGAGTTTACGCTGGCGGGTGGTGCGAAGCACCCCGTCAGTTCACCCGGCGACGGTCCCTGGGTAGCGGTGCTGGTGCGACAGTAGGCGTGGCGGCGCTACTCGCCGGCCGTGATCCAGACCGGCTTCCAGATTCCTCCCGCGTAGCCGATGTCATGGACTTTCATGGTCAGGCGGTTGCGCGCGCCGGGCTTCAGCTTGCCCGTGATATCCACCGCAACGGGCTTGTCCCACAGAAGACCAGGGTCGCCGTCGCTGGCTCCCGCATATTCGCCGTTGATCCAGAGCTTGAAGGTCTCATCCACCGCCTCGCAGTAGAGCCACACCCTGGGGTCCGGAATCTCCGGCACGTCGACCTCCACGCTGTACCATGCGTCCCCGTCGTATCCCTCGTAGCCCTGCCCCTCCCAAGGGCTAAGGATCGAGATTGGCTTCCAGTTCGCGTCCGGCCCGGCGGCCGACCAGCCG
>JAGPGE010000049.1 GCA_018056145.1 Armatimonadota bacterium | reverse complement strand
AGCATGTTCAGAATCGTGCGGACGAAGGTCTCCCAGTCCTCCCGCTCCTTCGCCGTGCCCTGGGGCAGGCGCCGGCTCAGATGGATCTCGTCCCAGCTGGCGTACTTCGTCCCATGCTCCTTGTTGTAAGCCTCAATCTCGTCGGTGTACTGGCTCTTGAGGAACGACTTCTTGTAGAAGCCCTCAATACTGAAATAGGTGCGCTGTTCCACGGGGAGGGTCTGCTTGAACTCCCGGAAGGCCAGGTCCAGCGGCCCGTTGCCCGGTTTGTTGCGCCGGAGGGTATAGTCCTCGGGGAGCATCCAGAAGGCATTCCAGTTGACGAACTCCGTCCCCAGCTCCCTGTTCATCTCAGTGATGTCGTCATCGAACCGCTCAATGAGCTGTGCTTTGAACTGGCGCAGTGCGCTTGGCAGCACTCCCCGGGAGACCGGCGCATGCAGGTAGCCCACGGCGTAGCTGTAGAACGGCGGCTTCTCCTCATCCAGGAATGCCCGCCATTCAGAAACCAGCTTGGTGTTCACTTCCGCCGGCATCTCCAGCGTGAGGAAAGACGTCGCCGGGACACCGTACGCGATGAGCATCTGCTCCAAGGACTCGTTGAACAGCCCCTCGATGTGCTTGCGGTACAGCGCCTCGTCATCCACCAAGAATTGCGGGATGATCACATTGTGGGGGAAGTCCACCGCACTCTTCGTGCTCCCCGCGAGCATAAGGCCGAAGGGGTACAGCATCGTCACGGCCCCAGCACTCAGGGCGATGTAAATGAACCCGATGAGCAGCCGGGTCTTGGGGCTCTTGCGGTCTATCTTTGAGATGATTGGCATGGGTATCTTCTGACCGTTATGGGTTAGTGTTTGATGGTTGCCGTGCCGATCCTCTGGTCAGCGTTACTCCTTGGCGCCGGTGGTGCGGAACTCCAGGCGCGATAGGATGCGAAGCTGGTGCAGCGTGAAGCCGATTAGCATGAACCCCAGGACCCACGCCATCGCCGTGGCGGGGCCGAATTTCAGGAACGTGAAGGCCTTGAACCAGATGTGCAGGTCCACCACTTCGGTCCCTGCACCACCGCCGGTCATCACAAGGATATTCCCGGCGCCGGAGTACCACGAGGCGATGAAGGCGCCCACGAAGTTGATCGTGATCAGCGGCTTCAGAATCGGGAAGACCACGTGGATGATGCGATCCATGAAGTTGCCGCCGTCGATCTCGGCCGCTTCGAAGTACTCGTCCGGAATGCCCTTGAGGGCAGCCAGGTAGATGAGACAGCCGGGGCCCATCCCCGCCCAGACCATGGGGATCACACACGAGAGCATCGCGGATTTCGGATTGCTGAGCCACCGGTACGGCTCCGGCACCACCGCGAATAACCGCGATGGGATGAGCAGGATGCTCTGCATCAGCGTCTCGTCGGACCGAAACAGAATCGGCGCGGCCAGCGTGACGCACGTTGCCAGCAGGAGCAGGCCCGCGGCAACAAAACAGGCCGCGCCCACCCGCATGTCGTGATAGAGCAGCCGCCGGGCGAACGTCACCGCCAGCACGAGAATAATAAGCCCCACTGCCAGGTACACAATCGCCGGGATGTGCATCACCACGGCATTCAGGGACCCAGTCTCCGAAGGCTCATAGAACTGCTTCCACAGCAACACCGTGACCAGGCCGCTAATAACAGCCGGCAGGTAGTAGATGGTGCGGAACAGGAGAGTAGCCCGCGGGACCTCCTGCAGCATGATCGCTAGGACGATGGGCGGCAGGAAAGTCAACGCCAGCACCAAGAAGCTGTAGCGCACCGACGTCCAGACCGCCGTCCACCAGTAGCGGTTGAAAAGCAGGTCCCCGAAATTGTCCACGCCAACCCACTGTGAATCCCCTAGCAGGCGGTAGTCGTAGAAGGCCATCTGGGAGCCCTTGAGCACGGGCACGTACTGCCAGACCAGAATCGTGCCTACCGCTGGAATCAGCAGAACCATGGGCCAGCCGTAGCGCGCGAGGTTCAGCCCCTTGCGCTTCGGCATGTCCGCCGAATCGGGTGTGAAGGCTTGGAGGATCTTGCGGAACACCAGAATCATCGTGACCACAAGCGCCACCAGCACGAGGGCCGCGCAGATGCGGCGTTTCATGCGCTCGGCCGGCGTGATCAGGCCAATCATCTCTTCATTCGCCCGGGCGCAGCCTTCCTTCAGCAACTGCCCAAGCACCTCGAGCCGCGCTTCCTTGTCCGAGGGAAGCTGATCGTTGATCGCCATCTGCTCGGCCTTCTGGATCGGGAAGGTCATCAGGTCGTAGGCCACGTTGCTGTTGCGGCCGTACGGCTCGGGGCGACCGGTGGCGATGGCGATGTTGAAGGTCTCGCTCCAGCCTTTCGGCGCCAGGCGCTCCACTTCGGGGTACCCGAACATCCGCAGGTACTTGGGGTTAACGAAGCGCCCCAAGCCTCCCTCCACCATGATCCGGGTCTTGATGCGGACCGCGTCTTCGCTCTCGTAGAAGCGCATGTACTCCCAGGCGGCGTCGCGAACCGCCGGGTCCTTGATCTCACTGAAGAGGGACATCATGCGGCTGTTGAGCTCGCCGCCGCGCTTGCCCGTGGGGCCCTTCGGGACAGGCACCATCCCGGTGACTTCGGGGTTGATGGTAGCGAACACCTTCTCGTCGATGTACGACATCATCATCCCGATCTGACCGCGGTCCCACTTCTGGTAGGCGTTTTCCACGTCCTTTGAGGAGTACCCCCGGCGCACCTTGCCCTCGGCGTCCGTCCACTTCTCAGCGCTTAGCCGGGTGTAGAAGTCCAGAGCTTCCGCTGCCTCCGGTCCGTCGAAGGTACAGCGCCACTCGTCCTTCTCCTCGTTGTACACCATGACTTCGCCGCCCGCCGACCACAAGAAGGTGACCCAGTACCAGCTTTCATGTTTCCCGCGCCCCAACAGCATGCCGTCGATCCCTTTGGCAGGATCCGTAATCTTCTTCGCGGCCGCGATCAGATCGTCCCAGGTCCAGTCGGCGGTGGGATACGGGATGCCCTTGGCGTCGAAGAGGTCCTTGCGAAACAGGAGAACCTTGCCCAAAGCTCCGCCGTACGGCAGCGCCCAGACGTGCTTCTCGCCATCCGGCCCCTTGCGGTGAATGACCGGCATGAGCTTGGGGTGGATGCGAAAGTCGATCTCCTCCTGGGTCATGCTGGTGAGGTAATTGTCCTCGGGCTTATCCAGGGGATACAGGAACCGGTTCTGGATGTAGTTGTCCGAACGCCGGAAGTTGAGGTACAGCACGTCCGGCGCCATTCCACCGGCGATTGCCAGCAGGTCGTTCTCCACGCCCTCCACCTTGATGCCGGAGAATTGCTGAAGCTCGACCTCCACCTTGTCCCAGTTATGGTTGCCGTACTTCGCAGGGTTGGCCTTGTACTTCTCTCGGTAACGTTCCGCGAACATCGCCGGGAAGCGTTCCTGGAAGGCGCGGACGGCCGCCACTTCGCCGCGGTTGAAGGTATCGGTGTTGCTCGGGTCCGGCAGCCCGAACACCGTGACATGAATGACCGTCGTGTCGCCGCGGTCCTCAATGTACCCGGCGGAAGCGAGGGAACACGCGAGCAACAACGACAACACAATGCCTGCCGCACAGAGCGCTGGCATCCGGGCGCCTCGAGTGGCAATGGATAAGAGCGTCAACATCGTCCTCCTGTCGTGAGCGGGTGTGTATCCGGGTGTTCGCCGTGAGACCGCGATTGCCCTTGCACTGATTCGCGAGTCCCCGCGACGCCCGTTGCCAGAGGGCCGCCGGCGAAGAGCTTGAGGGTACTACACGACCGTGACGCGGCTCTTGATTGCGCCCGCGGAGCCGCGATTGTGGGGGGCTGCCGTGAGTTTAGCAGACATAGCACCCACGGGCAACGACTCGCCACCGCCCGGCGGCTCGGCCACCCAACCCGCAAGCCACGCGCCCCGCCGAGCCCCCTCGCGATGCGGGAAGGTCCCCGGCAAGACGCGGCGAATCCACTCGTCTGCGCACAAAACGACAAAGCCCCTCGGCCATGGCATCAGGGGCCCCAGGAGAGGACACACCGATGGCATCAAAGCTGGCGCTGGACGGCGGCACAGGGGTCGTTACACCGGGCTCGGTCAAGACTTGGCCGCCGCTGACCCAGGCAGACCGCGACGCAGTGATGGCGGTCTTTGACAGCAACCAACTCCACGGCACTTCGGCCCCGAAGGCCCTGGAACTCCAGGAGAAATGGGCAGCGTACGTGGGCACCAAGTACGCGCTCACCACCAACAGCGGCACTGCGGCGATCCACATGGCCGTGGCCGGCGCGGGAATCGGCCCCGGCGATGAGGTCATTACCAGCGCCTTCACATACTGGTCCACCGCCGCCTCGATCCTGCACCACAACGCGATCCCCATCTTCGTGGACATCGATCCGAAGACCTACACCATGGACCCCGCGCTCATAGAGGAGCGCATCACCGACCACACACGCGCCATCCTCCCTGTCCACATCCACGGCATGGTCGCCGACATGGACCCCATCAACGAAGTCGCCAAAAAGCATGGCCTGATCGTGATTGAGGACGCCTGCCAGGCTCACGGCGCGGAGTACAAGGGGAAGAAGACGGGCTCACTCGGCGACATCGGCTGCTTCAGCTGCAACCGCTCGAAGAACCTGTCGGGTGGCGAAGGCGGCCTGTGGACCAGCGACAGCGAGGTCTTCACCGCCCGGGCCTCGAGGCTGCGCGAGTTCGGCGAGGTCGTCCTCCCCGACCAGCAGCGGGAGTACAACGCCTACGGTCTCGGCTGGATGTACCGCCCGCACGAGTTCATCAATGCTTTCATCCTCGCGCAGCTTGAGCGTCTAGATGAGTACAACGCCATCCGCCGTGAGTTCGCCAGCTACCTCACTTCCGAACTCGCACAGATTCCCGGTTTCGAGGGCCCGTACACCCCGGATTATGCGAACCCGTGCTACTTCAGTTACGTGGTGACCTTCAAGCCGGAAGAGGTCGGTCTGGACGTCACTCCGGCCCAGTGGAAAGCCGCGGCGCAGAAGGCCCTGGCCGCTGAAGGCGTGGGGCTTGGTCAGTGGCAGACGCGCCCGGTCCCCGCTCAGGACGTCTTCAAGGACCGGGTGGGATACGGCAAAGGTTGCCCGTGGACCTGCCCCTTCGGACGTGGCGATGTTTTCTACGATGGCCAGGAGTACACCAGGACTGTGGAGTTCATCGCCGCCCATTCATACCTAAGCGGCGTCTACCCGCCGAACACCATGGACCTGATGAAGCAGTACATCGAGGGCTTCCAGAAAGTCAGCGAGAACGCGAAACGCGTCTGGGAACTGGCCGGCGAATAGCGTCCGCCTGTAACGCCCCAGAATGCACCCAACGACCACTGGCCGGTGTCACAGCGCCGGTTTCGGATCAGTGCGCCCGGTGAACGGGAATGCACCCTCTCCGGCTTCGAACTTCACCACCAGCACCCAGATCCGGCCGGCGTGTTCCACCTCGATCTTGTGGGCCGGTGAGCCGGTGGCGAAGCCCGCAATCATCGATTGCTCCAAGGCGCTCTGGTCATCGAGTGAATCGGGCCTGAACTCGCCGGTGAACCTGACCCGCATGACACGGAGCCGGTCCTTGTGCTGCACGAAAGCCACATCCATGCGGCCGGATGCAACCCTGTCGCCCGATCTGAAGTCGTGCACCGTACACGCCACATCGCTCAGTTCATCCGGGAAGCCGCCGGGCATGTCACGCCTCCTGGGTCAGTTGGTCTACCTCAGCCACTGACTTCGCCGCGCGGTGTCTCACTCCCTGCACAAGCCTGCCGGAACCCCGAGGATTGGCCAGTTGTCCCGGCGAACTTGCCCCCGAGTGCCGGCGCGGGACTCCTCGCGCCCAGATGAGCCGTGGCTAGGATGGAACCATGGCCAAAGCATCCCGCGAGTTTCAGGTCTTTGCCAAACCGGCTGGACCGGCCTGCAACCTGGCGTGCCACTACTGCTATTACCTGGAAAAGGAACGGCTCTTCCCGGCCGGTGCGCCATTGAGGATGGCCGACGAACTGCTGGAACTGTACATCGCCCAGCAGATCGAGGCCTCGCCCGGTCCCGTGATCCGATTCGCCTGGCATGGTGGCGAGCCGACCATCCTGGGTCTGGACTACTTCCGCAGAATCGTGGCGATCCAACACCGGCATACTCCCGCCGGTCGGCGCGTTGAAAATGGAATCCAGACCAACGGAACGCTCCTGGACGACGAATGGTGCCGGTTCTTGGCGGACCAGAACTTCGCCGTGGGCATCAGCATCGATGGACCGCGGGAACTGCACGATCTGCACCGCGTCACGCGGGACGGTGAGTCCGCCTGGGAGCGCACCATGCGGGGCTATGAGCTCCTCCGCGGCCACGGCGTGGACTGCGATGTTCTCTGCGTGGTCGGAGCGCACAACGCCGCCAGCCCCACTCGCGTGTACCGGTTCCTGAAAGGCATCGGCGCCCGCTACATCACATTCCTGCCGCTGGTCGTGCGTCAGCCCGACTCCGAGACCGGCGCCAGCGCCCTCTCAGTGCCACCCGCAGCATGGGGCGAATTCCTGTGTACCATCCACGAAGAGTGGCAACGCCAGGATATCGGCAAGGTCGGAATCCAGATCTTCGACGAGGCGGTCCGGCCGGCACTCGGGCAGGATCATGCCCTGTGTGTCTTCAGCAGGCGATGTGGGAACATCCCGGTGGTCGAGCACAATGGCGACTTCTACTCGTGCGACCATTTCGTGGACCCGGAGCATCTCGTCGGCAATATCCGGGAGCGCCCCCTGGTGGAACTGCTGGAGAGCCCGGCCCAGAGGGCTTTTGGCCGGGCGAAGTTCGCTGCCTTACCCCGCTACTGCCGGGAGTGCCCGGTGCTGGACATGTGCAATGGCGGGTGCCCAAAGAACCGCTTCCTGATCACCCCGGACGGGGAACCCGGTCTGAACTACCTGTGCGAGGGCTACCGCCGTTTCTTCGCGACCCTCAAGCCTTTCGTCACGGCGCTGGCAACGCTCAGGCGCCGGCAGCTTGCCCTGAAGGAACCCACCCCTGAGGACGACCGCAGATCCGAGCCCCGGCGCAATGACCCCTGCCCGTGCGGCAGCGGGCGCAAGTACAAGGCGTGCTGCATGCGCAAGTGATCCCGCCACGCCCTACGTCCGCAGCTTCCTTTTTAGGAACGCCACCGTACGTTGCCAGGCACGCCGGGCAGCTTCGGGGTGATACCTCTCCGGGTTGCTATCATTGCTGAACGCGTGCTGGGCGCCCTGGTAGACGTGCAGCCTGTAGTCCACGCCAGCCGCCTTCAACGCCGCCTCGTACGCCGGGATCCCGCTGTTGATGCGCTCATCGAGCCCGGCATAGTGAAGCAGGAGCGACGCCTTGATCTTCGGAACGTCCTCGACGGCCGGCTGGCTGCCGTAGTAGGGCACCGCGGCGGCAAGATCCGGCGCATGCACCGCCATCTGGTTAGCCATCCGCCCGCCCCAGCAGAATCCGATGACGCCAACTTTTCCCTCGAAGGAAGGGTGCGCCTTCAGGTATTTGATGGCCGCCAGGAAGTTCCTCAGCGTAGCGTCAGGGTCCAGCTTTCCGATGAGCTCGCGCGCTTCATCCGCGTCCTCGGGCGTTCCCCCGAAGGGCGACAAGGCATCCGGCCCTAACGCGAGAAACCCCTCGCGCGCAATGCGTTCCGTCACGTCTTTGATGTGCCTGTTCAGGCCCCGGTTCTCATGGACCACAATAACGCCAGGGAACTTCCCATCACCCTCGGGTCGTGCAAGGTAGGCAATGACTGCACCCGTTTCGCCGGGATACTTGATGTCCTGTGTGCGCAAGGGTGTAGCCTCCTTTGGGGCCTCATTTTCACCAGCGGCGCCCGCTTCCAGCAGGGGTGACATCGCAGATGCCGCCGCAATTCCGCCGGCAAGGCTTGCCAGTCTCGCCAGGAACTCCTGCCGCGTCAGCACGCCCTGACGAAACCGGTCGAGATCGTCCCGCGGTTCACTTGACATGCGATCTCCTCCCGTCTGGGTCAGTCTCCCCTCCGCAACCCGCCAGCACGTGGCCGACCGCGCCGGTACAGATGACTTCGACCCGCGCGCCCGGAACCCCTTCCGGCTGGAGACAGGCCTGCCACTCGGGCGAAAGGGGCTAGAAGTCGCGCAAGGTCTCCCCAATCCCGACGGGGAAACCCCTGCACATAGCGCGCGATGCCAACCCACGAGGGAGTGTCTATCCATGACTCTCGGTCTCCAGCCGCCGGAAAACGCCGTCGTGCTGTTCAACGGCAGCGACGTGAGCAACTGGACGCGCCGCGACCGCAGCCCCGCGGAGTGGGCTGTCGAGAACGGTGAGCTGTGCGTCGTCCCCAAAGCAGGCGACATCATGTCGCAGGAGCTCTTCCTGGACCACTACCTGCATCTCGAGTTCCGCTGCCCCGACATGCCTGAAGCGACGGGCCAGGCCAAGGGCAACAGCGGCGTCTTCATCGCGGGTCGCTACGAGATCCAGGTGCTCGACTCCTACGGCTGGGCCGTCCCCGGCCTGGGCGACTGCGGCGCCATCTACAACCAGCACGCCCCACTGGTGAACGCATGCAAACCCGCGCTGGAGTGGCAGACCTATGACGTGATCTTCCGCGCCGCCCGGGTGGATGACTCCGGCGCCGTCACCGAGAGAGTGCGGATGACGGTGCTGCACAACGGCCTGGTCATCCACAACAACGTCGAGCTTCCCGGCGTCACCGGCGCGCCACTGGACGAGATCGAGGGCACTCCCGGCCCACTGCTGCTGCAGGACCACGGAGACCTGGTGCGCTACCGCAACATCTGGGCGGTGCCCCTGCCGCTCGCCGGCTCGACCGAATACGGGCCGCAGTAGCTCCGGCAATCAGGTGCCCTTCGGGCATGAAGGGCAGTGGGCAAGCTCTCTCTATCCCTTCATGCCCGTGAGAGTCACGCCCTGGATGAAGTGCTTCTGCGCCAGGAAGAACACCACCACCACCGGCAGGATCATCAGGGCCGAGGCGGCCATGAGCATGCCGAAGTCCGAGGCGTGCTCGATGCGGAACTGGTACAGCCCCAGTGACAGCGGGTACAGGCGCTGGTCATTGAGATAGATCAGCGGGCCCATGAACTCGTTCCAGGCATTCATGAAGCTGAAGATCGCCACCGCCGCCAGCGCCGGCTTCATCAGCGGCAGGATGATCCGCCAGTACAAGCCCCAGAAGGAGCAACCGTCAATCCGCGCCGCCTCCTCCAGGTCTCGCGGGACTGTGCGCATGAACTGGCGCAGCAGGAAGATGAAAAAGGCGCTCCCGAAGAACGAGCCAACCCACAGCGGCTGCAGCGTGTCATACCAGCCCAGGTACCGGTAGATGAGGAACACCGGGATCATCGTCACCTGTGCGGGCAGCATCATGGTGGACAGGAGCACCGCGAAAGACACGTCCCTCCCCGGCCAGCGCAGGCGCGCGAAAGCATACGCCACCACTGAGCAAGAGAAGAGCTGGCCGGCGACATTCAGCAGCACCAGCAGCAACGTGTTGCGGAAGTACGTCCCCATGGGCACATAGTTCAGGGCATCGCGGTAGTTCCGCCGGGCCTTGGCGTAACCGGCCTGCCAGAAGCCGCTCTTGCGCACCGTCAGCTTCACGCCGACCTCATCCGGCCCGCATGTTCCGGCACCGGCCTTCGCCAGCGGCAGGTAGTCACGGAAGGCTCCGGCGCCGGTGCGTTCCGCGTCCGGTAGTTGCCACGCCACCTCCTGCGCCAGGTCCGTGAACAGCACCAGTGGTTCCGTGGATCGGTACAGTGTTCCGCCGATGTCCGCTTCGAGATCCACCCGGTGCCAGGACTTGTCACCCCGAAAAGGAATCGTCAGTCGGCGGAAGGACTCGGGCGCCATTGCAGACTTGAGCCGGGCTTCGAGCACGAAGGTGCTGGACCCGCCGAAGTCATAGGCGACCTCCGCCGCTGGCCTTTTCCCAAGCTGCGTGGGCTGCAGATCCGTTTTCCCCCCGCTGACACGCCACTGCGACACCGGATCGTCTTCACCCAGCTTGTACTGCACGAAGCCCTGATCCTGCACCGTGACCCCGCGGATCACCAACGCCCGCCGCACGTTCTCCCAGACCGTCTTGCAGTCGCGCTCGGTCACGGTTCGGGCCATCAACGGCTCCGGTTCGCTCGCCAATTGCTTGAGCTGGTCGCCGTCCAGGCGCTTCGAGATGGTCTGGTAGAGCCCCCTTGCCACTGCTTCCCTCATCTGCGGCGTTTCGTTGGCGCGGATCTGCCGGGGATCGAGATAGACGCTGCGCATCACGGACACCGCCACCGCCGCGATCTTGGGCCAATGGCTCTGCCAAGCCTCCGTGCTGACCCCCGCCGGCGCCTCTGGGAAGGCGTATTCGTCTTGCGCGAAGTACGGGCTCTTCTCAACCGCCCGCGGCCACGCAGGGACCCAGACCGGAGGCTCCCGGAACATCTCGTCCTGCTCTTTGACGCTGGTGGAAAGCAGCCAGTAGAACGGAAAACCGAACAGCAGGCAGCCTAGAAGAAGCACCGTGTGTGCGAGAACGTGTACTACCCTCGTCCGCCGTCGCTGCCGGGCCTGGGGGGTGATGGTTGCGCTCATCACGCCTCATCCCCCATTTCGTAGTGCACCCAGCGGGGCGCAAGCTTGAGCTGAACCAGGGTCAAGCCCAGGATCACCACGAACAGAATCCACGCCAGCGCCGACGCGGTGCCCATGTGGAAGTAGCGGAAGGCCTGGTTGAACAGGTTGTAGACATAGAAGAGGGTCGAGTCCACCGGCCCGCCCTGGGTGATAATGAAGGCCTGAGTGAAGATCTGCAGCGTCCCGATGACTCCCATGATCAGGTTGAAGAAGATGTATGGGGAGAGCATCGGGAGAGTCACATGACGGAACTGGTTCCAGCTTCCGGCGCCGTCAATCCGGGCCGCTTCATACAGGGATTCCGGCACGCCCTGCAAGCCCGCCAGCCAGATGATCATCCCGCTCCCTGCGCCCCAGAGCCCCATGAGAATGATGGAGGGCTTCGACCACGCCGGATCGCTCAGCCACGGCGGTCGTCCAAGATCCAGCATCCCAAGTAGCGAGTTGATCGCCCCGCTCTGGGGGTTCAGCACCCAGAGCCACAGGATGGAACTCGCCACCGCCGGCACAATCGCGGGCAGGTAGTAGATCGTGCGGTAGACCGTCATGCCCTTGATCTTCAGGTTCAGCAGCAGCGCCACGCCAAGGCCCGCAGCCATTCCCAGCGGAATACCGATCATCATGTAGATCGTGTTCCACAGGGACTTCCAGAAGAGCGGGTCGGTGGCCGAGACCGTGAGCCTGCCGGTGGTTGCATCATGGCCGAAGCTCAGGCCAAGCTGCTCGCGGTAGTTCAGCAGACCCACGTACCTGGGCGGGTGGAGCACGTCGTAGTCGCAGAAACTGAACACAATGGACGCCAGCAACGGCCCGAGGGTGAAGATTAGGAAACCGATGAACCACGGCGAGGCGAAAGCGAAGCCCGCGCCGGATTCCCCCGCAAACAGCGGCTTGCCGCTTCTGCGCCGCTCTCTCAGCAGGTACACCACCGGTGGAATCAGAATGAGCGGGATGAGAATCACCAGCGGCCAGGTCCAGTTCAACGGCGCCCCGCGCCCCTTGCGCAGGATCACATCCAGCTCTTTCTGCACTGCCTCCGTCCCCCGGTCCAGCGCCTCCTTCGGCTCATACACGTGGTTCGTCGCGTTTTCGAACGCCCGTACATGCTCGTCCCACAGCTTCTGTCCCACCGCAGTGACGGGGCGGAACCGCGAGACGGGCAGCAGCGACACGAACACCCTGAACCCGTCACGGAGGTTCTCGTTCAGTGTCTCGCTGCCGGTGACATACCGTTCCATCGCCTGCGCGGTCACGAGCTTGTTGGCGTTGAGATTCGGGACGAAAGGCTGGCCGCGCGACAGATTGTACCGGGAATCCACCTCATCAATGGCGGCGTAGGTCTCAGGGCGTGACATCCACTCCACAAACTCCCAGGCCTGCTCCGGGTGCCTCGCGCCTACGGGAATTGCCCAACTCCACCCCCCGCACCACGAGATGAAAGGTCTTCCCTGAGGCACCGGCGCCGGTGCGACGCCGAAATTCAGGTCCGGGGCATAGGTGGCGATGGTGTTGAGCGTCCAGTTGCCATCGATCTTCATCGCCACCTTCCCGGTCAGGAAGGGATCGTTCTCAGCCGCCTCGAACCCCGCCTGGAAGGCATTAACCTCCGACACCCCGCCCAGGTCGTCGTAGATATCCACCATGAACTGCAGCGCTTCGACGATCTTCGGGTCGTTCAACGTGCAGCGTTTCCCGCTGGGGTCCATGAACTCCCCGCCGTTTTGCCAGCCGTAGATGTAGAGCCAGCTGTTGCCGTAGTTCGGGATGAAGCCGCACCGTGTCAGGTGCTTCTGGTCGTCGAACTCCGACAGCTTCCTGGCGTACGCCCGCAGCTCATCCCACGTCTTCGGCGGCACTGCTTCACCCTTCGCATCCACATACCCGGCGCGGATGAGCGCGTCCTTGTTGTAGTAGAGCGCCCGGTTGTCTGTGCCCACCGGGATCGCGTAGACCGACCCCTCGTAACACGCCTCAGACCAGCAGGGCGCGTAGTAGTTCTCCGGGCGGATCACATCACTCTTCGCGACGAGGTCATCCAGCTTCATGAAGGCGTCCCGTGCCGCCCAGCCGCCAACTGCGAAACGGTCCTGATAGATCACGTCCGGCGGCCTGCCTCCGGCGATGGCGCACATGAGCTTCTGCGGGTCCATGCCGGAGCCGTAGATCGAGACAACCAGCTTGTTGCCCGTTTGCTGCTCGAAATTCCGCAGGGCGGCCCTGGTCCCGGGGCTCAGGCCCTGGACCCAGACTACGAGCTCGTCGCGCGAGGCAGCCGCAAACGCCGGGGTCAGGTCGGCCACGGCGACCAAGAGCGCGACAAGCGTGGCGAGTACACTGCCGAACCGGAGGGGACACGCGGTCACGAGAGGGGCTCAACTCCTCAGCGCCACAGTCTGCCTGTATGCTGATGGCTGTTCGTCGCAGGTCTCGTGCCGCCCTGCACTCGACGCCGACAGGCAAAACCGCGGAGGCGCTTGGGGCATCGTTGACGGGAGCTACGCAATCTCCTCGTCCGTCAGGTAGCAGGCCGGATCGGCCTCCCAGATATCCCCGGTGACGGCCTCGGCCCGAATCCGACAGCCGCCGCAGATCGCCTTGCGCCGGCAACTGCCGCAGCGTCCTTTGAGATGCTCCTGCTTGTTGCGCAGCCCTTTCAGGAGCTCATTGTCCGGGTCGTTCCAGATCTCACTGAAGGGCCGTTCCCTGACGTTGCCGAGGGTGACGTGTCCCCAGAACTGGCAGGGATGCACGTTCCCCTGCGGGTCCACATTGGACATCTTGGTCCCGGCGGAGCATCCACCGTGCATTTCGAGAAGGCGGTCCACCTCCGCCAGCCGTTCAGGTTGCTCGGATGCGATCCGGTTGCGGATGTACACCCCATCGGCGTGGTTATCCACGGTGAGGATCTCGATCTCCAGGCCCCGTTCCGCGAAGCGCTGCGTCATCTCCAGCACCAGTTCGATGGTTCTGCGTTTCGTCTCGAGATCAGTGTCGCAGGCGACCATGTCCGAGCCGCGGCCGGCGTACACAAGATGATACATGCAGAAGCGGGGAATCCCCGCCTCAGCCACCAGGTTCATGACACCCGGCAGGTCCGCGACATTGTCCGCATTGACCGTGAAACGGGCCCCGGTCTTCAGCCCCGCACCAGCTGCGTTCTGCAGGCCCTGGATCGCGTCGCGAAAGGCCCCTTTTCGCCCTCGGAACGCATCATGAGTTTCCTCAAGACCGTCCAGGCTGACGCCGACGTACCGGAACCCCGACGCCGCGAGCTTCTCGGCGGTCTCGGGTGTGATGAGCGTCCCGTTGCTGGACAGCACCGGGCGCAGATCCAGGGAGCTTGCGTGCGCCGCCAGTTCAGACAGGTCGGGACGCAGCAGCGGCTCCCCGCCCGAAAACAGGAGCACGGGACACTTCATCTGCGCGATGTCTTCAATGAACGCGAGCGCTTCCGCATGGGTCAACTCGTTGCCGTAGTCGCGGTCTTCGGCACTCAAGTAGCAGTGGCGGCAGCGCAGATTGCAGCGGTTCGTGATGTTCCAGACCACCAGCGGACGATAGTCTGAAGAGAACTGCAGCATATGCGGGGGAAGCTTGCTGCTGTCGCGGCCGTGACGTAGAGCTTCCGATACGGTTGCGGTACCACAAAGCAGCTTGGTGCAGCCAATCACTCGGCGGACCTCCTGGGTTCGTGAGCGAAGTGGGCGGCCAATCCCGCCACCAGGCCGTGAATGGTGTGCTCGTCTGCTATCACCGTGGGCTCGACGCCCAGTTCGCGGAGGGTAGCGGCCGTGATGGGTCCGATGCATGCGACACAGACGTTCCCCAGTAGTTCGCGAGCCTGTTCATGG
>JAGPGE010000048.1 GCA_018056145.1 Armatimonadota bacterium | reverse complement strand
CAAAGGAGAACCTATGCAGCCCCACTATAAGCGCGTGCAGCAAGCTCATGCAAGACTGCGTCTGCTGGAAGATGCCGAACGCTTAGGGAACGTGAGCCAGGCCTGCCGCTTGCACAAAGTCTCACGCTCCTGTTCGTGGAGCTCACCGCGAGAAGAGCGCCGTGACCGCGACGAAGTTCGACCTGATGACCATCGATCCGGTAAGGGACTGGGTCTTTGAGGATTGTGGCCCCGGAAGGACCTGGGTGGTCTACGGCAGAGAGATCCGCGAGGACGGCTTCGAGGTGGTCATTCCGCAACGTCGCGACTCCAGGTTGACCTTCTACCGTCCGGCACGGTGACGTCGGTGATGAGGAGCTGCTGCGGCTGCCGGACGTGACCCGCCCAGAGCGGCCTGCGGAAGGTTGCTGCCTTGGTGAGCGAGAACTTGATGACTGAGCAACAACGCGACGACCGCGGTGGATTGCCTGCCCGGCTGCCGCGATCCCAATGCGCCCCCGGGAGAGCCCAATGACACGCCTCGGCCTGACGCTTCTGGCAGTCTTGTGCGCAAGTGTGGCGATCCCGCACCAGGAGGCCGACATGCCCCCCGTGCCTGAGAATCTTTACCGTGGTGAACTCGTGACATACCCAGGCCAGTGGGCCTTCGAGCTGGGCAGGGCGCACATCATCCTGGTCAGCGACGAGGAACTCGAGGCCCTCGCCGACCCCGACCGCGTGCTCGATCTCAGCCTCACCTTCGACAAGACCGAGGCCAGCCTGCGCCAGATCTGCGAGCGCGCCCAGGCCGCTGGGCAGCGCACGCTCATCATCGCCTTCGACCACTTCTTCAGCCAGTATCGACCCGGGCAGGACAAGCCGCGGTCGCTGACCCCCGACATGGACGAGTACGTGGAGCGCATCGCCGCCATCAGCAAGTTCGCCGAAGGCTACGGGCTAGGTCTGGAACTCAGCCTGCTCAGCCCTCTCGAAGTGGGCCCGGCATACATCAACCGCACGGGTGAAGCGGGGACCTGGATGCAGTATCGCAAGGGCCTGCGCGACCCCGAGACCGGTGCGTTCAGCGTCCAGCTCTGGGAGCAGATGCGGTGGGCGAACAACAAGGGCGTGATTGAGCTCAAGCAGGAGGGCGTCCGCGTCTTTGCGTTCCGCGAAAAGCCCCTGCACGGTACGCCCTACCGGGTTGTGGAGCCTGACTCGATCCGCGAGATCAGCGATGTGGCGCAGATCGAGCGCTGGGAACCTCGGAAGGGCGGCATACCCGCGCGTCGCGTGCGTGTGTACGGGACCGGGCACGCCGACATCGGGCCGCTGGACAGGGTCCTGGTGGTGCTGCAGTACCGCACGCCGGAAATGGACTACTTCAGCCCCAACGCGCTGCCCTTCCTGAAGGAGCTTGTGGACAAGTACGCGGCCGCCGGGGTGAAGCTCAATGCCCTGTACTCCGACGAAATGCACATCCAGCAGGACTGGGACTACTTCGGCCACCACGACCACGGCGAGCTGACGATGCGCTACGTCAGCGACGGCCTGGCGAGACGGTACGCGGAGCTGTACGGAGAACAATACGCGGACTTCGCGAAGCACTTGATCTACTTCACCCGGGGGCAGGAGGATTTCGCGGGGGACCTCAGCGCCAAGCAGGGAATCATGCACGTGATGGGCTCCAGCCCCCGGGACATCCGCCGCACAGCGCTGATGCGAAGCCGCTACTACCACCTGCTGCAGGACGGTGTGGTAGACCTCTTCGTCCAGGCCAAGCGTCACGCCGAACAGCGCATGGGGCACAGGCTGGAGTCCCGCGCTCACGCGACCTGGGCAGAGAGCCCGACCATTGACAAGTGGGAGACGGGGCGCGAGAACCATTTCCGCAGCGCCTACGAGTACACGTCCAACTTCGTGTGGTCGAACACCGTCCACCAGGCCGCGGCGGCGTGCTATGACTACTTCAAGTGGGGCGAGTTCCTCACCGGTACGGGGAATGATCACGCCGAGTGCGGCTGGCTGGACCGCAATTACCTGGGGTTGGCGCTGGCTTGTTCCACTGGGATGACCAATGAAATCCCATATTCCTACGCCGCGCACTGGGGGATGCCGGGGCCCATTGCCCATCGGCGAAGCCTGCTGGCCCAGGTGTACGGCACCGCAGGCGGCTATACGGGAATGGTGCAGGGGATGGAGCACCGAGATGTGGACGTGCTCATGCTCTATCCCATGGACCTGGTTGCGGTGGACGAACGCTTCGGAAGCTGGATGGCCCAGTACGGCTACGCGAACCTGATCACCGCCGACAAGCTGCTGGAACTGGGGAAGATCGCGGGCGATGGGCTTGAGGTGGGAGGCCGGCGGTTCACAACGCTGGTGGCGACTTTCGAGCCTTTCCCGTCACGGAAGCTGCTCGACCTCATGAAGCAGTACGTGGAGAGCGGCGGTCGGCTCATCTGGTCCGGGCCGCCGCCGGTGCTCACGGCTGAAGGCGAGGACGCCCTGCCGGCGTTCCGGGACCTGTTCGGGGTGCAGTATGAGCCGGGCCTTGACGAGGGCCTGCTGTCACCGGGCCGGCAGGTGATCTTCGAAGGGCCGCTGGCCGGAGTCACGCCCCAGATCATCCTTACCGATTTCCTGGTGGACCGCACGTACCCGGTGACCCCCGCAGACGGTGTGACTCCGGTGGCGCGGATCGCCGGGAGGGTAGTGGGTACCCACAGGACGTTCCCCGGAGGCGGCAGCGCAACTTTCCTGGGATACCGCCCGCGTGACGACCAGTCCCAAAGCCTGGGCTACGATGCCCGCAACTGGTTCGAAGTGCTCCATGCCCTGGGCGCATATCCTCCAACGGGGCGCTTCGATGATACCAACGACAATACCGAGGTCCTGTCGCGCACCGGTGAGTACCTGGTCTGCCGGTTCCCAAACGGTGCGGTAGCGCTGACCACGCACCTACGGGATGTCGAAGAGGACTGGCCCGGCGGTTTCGCGCGCAATGAGGAGCAGGACCGGGAGTACCTGGAGCGCTGCCCGCCGCCCTCGATCAATATCAACCTGAAGGGTTTTCGCGCCAACGGGCACACGATCAGCTACGAGGGCGTGTCGCCGCTGGTGTTCCGGGTGGACGAGCAGGGCAGGCTGGTGGCTTTCGTCGGGAGTTGGTCAGATCGCGTCACGATTGACGGGCGCGAGACGGTCTTCGCGGACAAGCCCCTGTCCTTGGTCTCATGGGCGCCGGTACCGGAGGTGCGGAGAGTGCCCGGCGGAGCGGTTCTGCAGATTCGGGTTCAGGGCGAGGGCACGGTTCGCATCCCGGACTTCAACTTGCCCGGCAGCGTGCGGCTGTTCACCGAAGGCAAGACCCCCGGCAGCCGCGGCGAAGAGATCCCGTGCCGGCGAGACAACGGCGCGCTGGTCTTCAACGTGAACGCAAGGACCACCCACCGCTGGCTTTACGCGGTCGAGGGGTAGCGTGGGTGGACGGGTATCTTCTGCAGGCTGAGTTGGGTGAAGCGACGCTTGCGATGACCGGCTGGGACCTGCTACTGGTCCTGGCGGTGACTGCGCAGGCGACGCTGCTCGCGTATCTCCGTCACCCGCGCTGGAAGGCGTTCATCCTCACGCTGCCCATCCCGTTCTCCCTGTCCACGCTGTCGCTTGGGCTGCAGGTTGACGTCACGAATGTGACCGGGCTCGTGCTGCTCCTGGGATACACCCTGGGCGTGTACTTCCTGCATGCCCGGTGGCGCGCGCCGATCATCCCCAGCATCATCGGCTGCGCCGTGGGTTATTGCCTGGCTGGGACGCTGCTTGCGCGAGTTCTGCCGGCGTCTGACCGTGCCTTCTGGATTGCCGCGGGCCTGGTCTTCGTGACCGGGGTTCTCTTGTACCGCCTCATGCCGCACCGCGACGAGCCATCCCACCGCAGCCCTCTGCCCGTCCTGGTCAAGGCCGCGCTCATCGCCCTGGTAGTCATCACGCTGGTGGTGATCAAGCAGCAGTTGCAGGGCTTCATGACGGTGTTCCCGATGGTTGGCGTCATCGCTTCGTACGAGGGCCGCCATTGCCTGTGGACACTGGCCCGGCAGATCCCGGTGCTGATCATTGCCATGCTGCCGATGATGGTCACGATTCACGCTCTGCAGCCGGCGATCGGCACCGGATGGGCGCTGGGGGCGGGATGGCTGGTCTTCATGGCCATTCTCATTCCCTTCACCCGCCGCCAGTGGGCCGCGATTCCGGGTTGAGCAACTACTGACAGCATCGCAATGCGAACTCTCCGCGCGGCAGGTAGCAGGCGGAGACAGGCGAAGTTATAGGGGCGCCTCCTAGAGCAGTAGTGCGCTCGACGAATGGACCCGCCCCGGGGGATGACCGGGCGGCAAGCAGGACCCCGGGTTGCGCCGCCGCGCTCGGCTTACTCGTGGAAATCGCCGATGCTGACGACAAAGGAGCCTGACATGTCGAATCTCCCATTCCTGCCCGTCGCGCTTGCTCTGCCCGTGCTGTGCAGCGCCCAGCCCGCCGACCGGTACCAGGGCGCGGGTTTCTCGGGAAGCGGTGACGTTGAGTGCCTGCAGCTTCTGGACACCTGCTACCAGATGCTGTATCCCAGCCCGGACCTGCAGAACATCGGGATGCTCTACAACTCGGCCTGGAACGGGTTTGTGGAGGGACCGACCTGGGGTGCGTGGTGGATCCAGAACAGCTACGGTCCGACTTACTGCGGGCTGCCGTTCTTCGTGGAACCCTACTGCACGTTCGTCAGCAACGCCCAGGACCTGTGGTTCAGCCAGATGGGCGACGGCAAGCGCGAGGGCGCCAATGGGTGGGTGGCGCCAGATGGCTGCCTGTGCGATGCCGCGGCGCCGGGCTGGATCGTGTACAAGCAGGGGGACGGGCGCATCGACATCCACGACTGGGGCATGGAGTTCACAGCGGCCGGAGTCGTGCTTCAGGCCGAGCAACTTCTGGTCAGCCGGGACCGCGGCGCCATCGACCACTACCTACCCATGCTGGAACGCAGCGCGAACTTCATCGAGACCCGGCGTGACCCGGCGAATAACTGCTTTCTGGCAGGCGCCGCGGGGAATCTCCTGGCCCCGAGCCACGCGGGATACCACAAGCCCGACGGCACGTACGACAAGTCGTACCTCGCGGGGCTGTCGGTCACGTATATCGCCGCGCTTGACCGGCTGATCGAATTGGAGAAGCTGGTGGGCGATGATGCGAAGGCGGCGCTCTATTCCGAACGCCGGGAGCTTGCGCGGGAGGGCCTTGCGAACCTCATCACGGACGAAGGATACTTCATCAAGTCACTGGACCCCGACGGGACGAGGCACGGGGTGTACGGGGCCGAGAAACACGGGTATTTCGAGGCCGTCTGCAACCACGATGCCATCGCCTTCCGCGTGGCCGATGATCAGCAGTCACAGCGGATCTATGACAAGATCGCGTCGATCCCCGGCCTTCGCCGCCACGACGTGATCATCACCAATTGCCCGTCTCTTGACGACATGTACACTGAGCCCCGGGGCCTGTGGGAGTTCGGACGCTGGGTCAACGGTGGGCACTGGACCACCTGCGAGGCCCGCATGATCCTGGCCTACTACCGGCTGGGCAAGCACGATGACGCGCGCAGGGCCATGGAGCACTTGCTGAGGTTCGCCCGCGAGTTCCGTTTCGACAATCCCCTGGTTGACTTCGGCAATGCGGTCTACCAGCCGAAGGAGCCGATCAACTGCGTCTACGACTCCTGGGGCGGGCCGCTGGCAATGCTCCGGGGGCTGTTCGAGTACCTGTACACCGCGGACGGCGTCACGCTTCTGCCCCACATTCCGCCGGGCATCAGGGAGCTTCACCAGCACTTCCCCGTTCGTCTGGGTGATAAGCGCCTTTACCTGTCGACCTGCGGCAGCGGGCAGATCAGCGCAGTCTACGTGAACGGGGAGCCGTGGACAGACCACGATGCGACGAGGGTCTCATTGCCTTACGATCGAGTGCCCGAACGCGCGCAGATCACCATCTGCTTCGGGGGCGCGGCGCCGGTCTTTCCGGAAGTCGCGCAGGAGACATACGAGGCGCCCGGCCCCCACGACCCGCTCTGGCAGGTGAACACGTGGTGGGCGAATCCGCTGGGGAATGGACGGCCGTTGCGGATTGGCGCCGACAGCACCGGGAACTGCCTCTTCGCGGGTGACATGCGTCGGGTGCGAGTGCACAGCCGTGCGCTCGGCCCCGACGAGATTGGCGCACTCGCCGGCGACCCCCTTGCGGGTGCCGACGACGATCCCGCGCTTGTGGTTGACCTGCTCTTCGACCGCGCGGTGGACGGCCAGTGCCCGAACCCGCCCAATCCGGACCTCGTGCCAGCAACGGTGCGCGACGTGGAGATTGTGGAGGAGGCTGGGGGGAAGGTGGCGCGCTTCAGCGGCAATGGCTATCTGGAAGTACCTGCGGATGCCCGCATCACGCTCTCGGACTACACGCTGGACGCGTGGATCAGGCCGGGTGCTCTTCCCGCCTCCGGGGCGCGAATCATCGACCGAGTCACCGCCGGGGTGGACGATGGGTATCTGCTGGACACATTCCCGGGGAACAGCCTGCGCCTCATCACCGAGCGCGGGCATCTGTCGTACGGAGCCAACCTGCAGCCGGGCAAGTGGGTACACGTTGCGGCGACGTGCGACGGTGAGAACGGCCTGCGGTTGTACCTGGATGGCAAGTCCGTCGCCCAGGGACCTGCCGCGCCCGCCTCGCCGTCCGCCTTCGCGCGGATAGGCCGCTTCTACTCGAGACTGGTGGCTGCGGGAGAGGGCGACGGTTACGAGGCAGGGCACTGCCAGCTGATCATCCGGCATCTCGAGGCCCTGCGCGCCCGGTTGGAGTTGGAGAAGGCCGGGAAACTGCCGGGGCTTCCGCCTGCATCTGCCCTGGCTGCCGACAAGAGCTATATCGAGGCCGCCGAGCGGCTGACAGACGGCCTGGAGCGGGTCATGACGGGATATGGGAAGAGCGACGACCCGCGCAAGGCTAGGCTGTGGGCGCTGTGGGGAGAGGTCTCAGGAACTGAATAGCAGACAGTCCGCGGCTCCGGGGATCGCGTGTGCCCCTGATGCGGCGATCCCCGGAGCAGAACACTCAGGGTGTGTCAGGAGGCGCAAGCCTGCATTCTCTCCGAGACCAATTGCGCGAAGGGCGAGCGCTGGGACACGCTCAGCGGTACGGCCGCGAAGAGCGGCGAGCCTTTGAGGCTCTCGACCGCGGCCGCTGCACCGCACGACTGCGCATCCACGTATGGGTTATCGATCTGCGTGACATCCGCCAGCAGCACGCACTTCGTCTTTTCGCCCATGCGTGACAGCGCGGTGACGGCCTCCAGTCGCGTCGTATTCTGCATCTCATCCAATAACGCCCAGTAGCCGTGGAGTGTGCGCCCCCGCAGATACGTGAGCGTCTCCATCTGCAGTTGGCCGCTCTGGCGCATGCGGTCCACGTCGAGACTGCGCCCGCTGTGCATCTGAAGCACGCGCAGATTGTCGAACACGGGCATGAGCCAGGATTGGAGCTTCTCGTCCTTGTCGCCCTTCAGGTAGCCAATGTCGCGCCGGCCCACGGGGACAACGGGTTTGATGGCGAGGATGCTCTCATGCTCCCCTTGGGCGATCTGCTCGAGGCCAACCGCAAGCGTGAGAAGGGTCTTGCCGCCGCCGGCGACCCCCATGAGCGCGACGCACCGCACGTCTTCGTCCAGGAGCACGTCCATCGCCATGCGTTGGTAATCGTCCCTGGGCCTGATCCCCCAGATGCTGCGGAACTTCCGGGGCACCATGTGCAGCTTGCCCCCGCGATTTCGGCAGAGGAATCGGCCCATCTCCCCATGGCCGTCGAGCTCGACGTAGCAGAACTCGTTCTCGAGCAGCCCCGGAGGTGTGGGCACGTCGTCACTTTGCAGGCCGTCTCCGGCAGCTGCCGGGAGCACGATTGTGTCAGGGTGCAGGCCGGTGTAGCGTCGCTCCCAGTCTTTGACCTTGGTGTTGAGGTAGTCTTCAACATCCAGTCCCTGGGCAGCGGCCTTGATGCGCAGGCCGAGGTCCTTGCTGACCACCACGACTTCGTCACGCATCTCCCTGAGACGCCGAGCACACCGGATCACCAGGTCGTCGCGCAGCGCGCGTGGGACGTCATCGGCTGCCGGAAGGTCGTGAGTGAGAGGGGTGTCAACTGTCAGGCTCCCCAGGTCGGGCCCCAAAGGCACGTCACTGAGACTCGGCTGAACCAGGCGGAGTTGCTCAAGTTGCCGCAGCACCGCAAGCGCCGCCGTTCCCCGGCCATTGGGCGCGGTCAGCAGGCCACCGAGTTCATGGATCACCACATAGGGAAGGACGATGTCATGTTCTTCGAAGCGTTGCAGAGCGTCTGGATCGTGGATTAGGACGGAGGTATCGAGTACGAATAGCTTGCGGCGTCCGTTCGATCGCATCTGCCGGCTCCATTGGTCGCTGATATGGGCTGCGATGGGCGGGACTGGGTCGACAAGGCGAGTGGCAGCATCCCTCCTCGTGATCCGGCCACTGCAATTGACCGGTCAGTTGTATGGCCACGCAAGAATAGCCACGGTCACACTACGATTGTGTTTGCTTCGTGTTATGAATCGATGAAGGCGCGTCGGCATTTCCCGGGCCGGCATCTCACCTCCTTCTCCCGCCAAGCGGTGCGCGGGTACTTCTGGCTGTCAATTGGCTACTCGCCCCCGACCTCTTCCCACGGTCTGAACGGCAGTCCGTGTGCGTCGGCCACTGCCTGATGGACGACATTCCCCGCGATTACATTGACCCCGGGCTGAAGTTCGGGCATCTTGCGAAGCGCCTCGTCAAGCCCGAGAGTGGCCAGTTTCACGGCGTACGGCAGTGTCGCGTTGGTGAGCGCCTGCGTGGCGGTGCGCGCGTATGTGCCCGGCATGTTCGCGACGCAGTAGTGAATGACCCCGTGCTCTGTGAAGACCGGGTCGAGATGGGTCGTAGGGCGCGATGTCTCCGCGCAGCCGCCCTGGTCAATGGCGATATCCACCAGCACGGACCCCGGCTCCATTAGATCCAGCATCTCCCGCTTGATGAGCTTGGGGGTTTTCGCTCCGGGCACAAGCACCGCGCAGATCAGCAGGTCTGCGCGAGGGAGGCACTCCACAAGGTTGTGTTCATTGGAGTAGAGGGTATTGACGCCGGGGATCGCCAGGTCCAGGAAGCGCATGCGTTCCGGGTCAACTTCCAGGACAGTCACGTCCGCCCCAAGTCCAGAGGCCATCCGCGCGGCGTTCGTGCCTGCTGTCCCGTCGCCGATCACCACCACATTCCCCGGCAGCACCCCCGGTACCCCGTCGAGCAGGACGCCTTTGCCTCCCTGCGTGGTGCTCAGGTGATAGGCCCCAACGATGGCGCTCATGCGTCCCGCGATTTCGCTCATGGGCTCGAGCAGTGGCAGGTGGCGCCCCACCGCAACCGTCTCGTATGCGATGGCCGTCGTGCCGGAGGCTACGAGGGCTTCTGTCAGCGGTCGATTCGCCGCCAGGTGCAGGTAGGTGAACAGGAGCAGACCGGGGCGCAGGTAAGGGTACTCCTCAGCGATCGGCTCCTTCACCTTCAGCACAAGGTCACATTGCCAGGCCTCGGCTGCGGAGGACACCAGCGTGGCGCCCGCTTCCCGGTAGGCGGCATCAGGAAATCCGGCTCCCGCTCCGGCGTCCTTCTCGACGAACACCTGATGCCCCTTGCTGGTGAACATCCGCACGCCGCCTGGCGTGCAGCCCACGCGGTTCTCCTCGGTCTTGACTTCTCGCGGGACTCCGATACGCATGCGGCTCACTCCCATCCTGCTCGGTCCGGCGCCGGCGTCACTACCCCGGGCTCCCCGATGCCGGCGATCACTTTCCCGAAGTCATCGGGAAGGTCCTGTGAGGATATTTCCCTGTTCGTGCCGGTCTCCCCTGCACGCCGGCACAACCTTCAGGTGAGGCGCTTGCCAGTCACCGACTGCGCATCCGGGAGGGACCTGGGGGATGTTCGGGGAATGGGCCACCACATTACGGTCCCGTACGTCTACGAGGACGAGGGCAAGACGTGGACCGATCCGCAGGTCTTCGCGACCAACAAGGGCAGCCGGCTCTCTTATCCTCATGTGTTCGAGGTTGAGCCCGGCAAGCTTTGGATCACCACGATGCAGGGCCTGCTGAGGGTCGAGTTGCCCGAAGCGGAGCTCGTCGGGAACTATACCGGTCTCTCATTCTGGTTCGCGCCTCGAGGTGATGGCGGGACTATGACTCGCCCCGGAATGCTCTGCTTTGCGGTCGTGGCGTCCCTCGGGCTGGTGGCTCCCGTGCCCGCGCAGGATGCCCCTGCGCTCCCTGGTCTGGTGGCGATCTGCCCCGGCGCATGGGTGGATGACATGCGTCCCTGGGTGGAGGCCCGCGCTCAGAGCTTCGACGCGCGATGCGTGGCGGTCGAGGATGTGCTGGCCCGGGAGGAAGGCGCCGACGCGCCGGAGCGGATCAAGCGCTATCTGCACCGCGAGTGGCGCGACAATCGGCTGCAACTGGCCCTGCTGGTGGGCGACGCGGATACCTTCCCCGTGCGGTGGATGGTGCTGGATCGCAATACCCCCGAAGCGTTCGACTATGCTTTCTATGCCAGCGACCTTTACTACGCGGACCTCGCGAAGGACGACGGCGGCTTTGAGGACTGGAACGCGCGGAAGGACGGCTTCCACGCGCGCTACTTCGGCGAAGTCCGCGGCGAGCATTTCAAGGAACCGCCCATCAACTTCGACGCCATCTCTTACGTGCCGGAGATCGGCGTTGGGCGCTGGCCTGTATCAACGGAAGACGACCTGCGAGCGGTAATTGCCAAGACCCTGGAGTGGGAGCGCACAAAGCGCGCCGGGCCACCGACGGCGCTCATGCTGCACCCGGACGGCTGGGTGGATATGCGCGAGCGCCTGAGCGCTCAGTCGGGGAATCTCGGCAAGGCGGGTTGGGCAGTAGAGCAGCAGTTCTACGGGGGCGAGGCGAAGCAGCCCACGCCGGCCACCACCGTGGCATCGATCCTGGGCGGGAAGGAACTCATTCTGCACGCCGGCCACGGGAATTCAGATGTGTGGGATGGCTGCCTGGGCCCCCGGGAGCGTGACGCACTGGTCGCGGCGGCTCCCGCCATCTTCTTCTCCGTGGGCTGCGGGACCGCGCACTTTGCCACGGAGCCGCCGTATGGCGCTTACCTGGACGCAGACGGTATTTTGCATCGCGGCACGGTGGACGGCGAAGTGTTCACTTCGGAACCGCCCGCACCCGCGGCGCTGCAACCGGGACGCCTCAACAGCACGGGACTGGGAGAACGCCTTCTGCGCTTACCCCGCAGTGGTGCGGTGGCCTACATCGGCTGCAATACCGGCGCGCAGCCGTGCGCCATGACGCTTCTGGACGGCTTCCTGCAGAGCGTCTCCACGGGGGGCCCTACTGTCGGCTCAGCCTGGAAGGACGCGCTTGCCTACTACTGGCAGGCCGAGAAGCTGGACGAACTGACTCCTACGGAGGACTGGTACCCGCCCAGCATCTTTTTCCAGGGCATGAAGTTCATGCTCTTCGGCGACCCGGCGGTGAGTATCCCGCGGGCCGAGGAGAAGTAATCCCGGGTGGCCAGGCAGACCGCGGGATCGTTGGATTCGGCGGAGCCTCCATTTCCACCATCCGGATGAGCTCGTCCCCTTGCCGGGCCGGCATCCCAGGTGTTTCCGGCCGGCAGATCGCACAGCGCAGACAGCATGTCTGGTCTGCGGATTCAGGAGGTCGCCATGAAGATGATCGGTTGCTGGGGCCTGCGGGGAACGTTGATAGGGCTCACCATGGCCGTGTGTGTGCTGATGATCCGGCCTGGCGCGGCGGTCGCGGAGAACCTGTACCCGGACCCGGGCTTCGAGACCACCGGGGAAGTCGGTCAGGCCCACAACGGCGAGCGCGCAGGCTGTCTGCGCGTCGGCGCCCGTAACTACTGGGGCGAGCTCGGGGCCACCCTGACGGTGGAGCCCTTCGCGCGCTACAGGGTGACCGAGTGGGTGAAAGGCAGTGTCGGCGCGGGCACCTTCTTCGCGCCCCATTGCTACGATTGGAACAGCTACGAGTGGGCCTTCGTGACCCCACACGTTGTGCGGGTTGCCGGCGAGTGGACACGAGTGGAGGCCACCTTCGTCGCGCCGAACGGGACCATGCGCGTGAATGCCCTGGCCTACCTCAATGCCGAAAACAGCGCGGTGTGGGTGGACGACGTGGTGGTTGAGAAGATCGCCGAGGCCGCTGAAGTCATGGCCGAGATAGAGGCGAAAACCCCTCGCACCGACGATGAGACGCAGATGCTTGCTCGCTGGTACATCAGGCAGGGCCGCATCGAGAGGGCCGCGGACCTGATGAAAGCGGCCACGGGCATCGCCCGCGCGGACATCGCGAATCAGATCGCCCTGCATATTGAAGACCCGGCCGAACGCAGGCCTTACGTGGTGGAGATGCTGGCCCACGGCGGCCCTACCTGGCACGAGGGCATGCGACGGTTCGATGAGATTGCCCGGGGATTCGGAAATGACGAGCGGCTGCTCATGGCGGTGGAAGCGCTGGCGGCCAACGCCGGTAATGAGCGGACCGTGCAGGCGTTCCAGATGGTGGCCCGCAGCGCCACGGCATCGGGCGTGCCGCTGGGGACTGTGGCAGAGACCATGGCGCGGATGGATCGGACCCGCGAAGCGCTCCAGAACGCGGCCCAGCAGATCCCGGCGGACAGTGTGGCCGCCGTCGAACTGGCGAAGGTCATCGCGGCAACGGATGAGGAGGCGAGGCTGGTGGAAGCGCGTCGCGAGAGTCTCGGCTCATGCTCGGTGCGCATCGGCGGCCGGGCGCTCACCCCGCAGACCCATGCCATCGTAGTACCGAATCGCGCCACTGCCCAGGAGGAGTATGCAGCACGCGAGATGAGATACCACCTCGAACTCATCACCGGGACTGAGTTCCCGGTTCTGACGGAGCGGGCGGCCCGGGGGCTTACGCCGATACTCGTGGGCAAGTGCCGCCAGACCCGGCGGCTCGCACCCGACATCGATTTCGAGGGTCTGGGCCAGGAGGGGATTCACATTAGGACGGCGGGCCCGGCGCTGATTCTCGCGGGCAATGAGCGCGGCGTACTCTACGCCGTCTACTGCTTCCTTGAGGACAACCTTGGGTGCCGCTGGTTCACCCCGGACTGCGCCACGTGGCCCCGGAAGGGCGCGATCAACGTGCCCGAGCTTGATAGGCGCTACACCCCGCCGCTGGAGTTCCGGATGGGGGACTACCCTGTGGCGCGGAACGGCGGCTTCGCGGCGCGGCTGCGGCTCAATGGGGACAATCACGGGATGAGCGCCGAACAGGGCGGGACCCGGGGGGTCATGGGACTGGCCCATACCTTCGCCGCGCTCTGCCCGCCGGAGCGGTATTTCGACACGCACCCCGAGTATTTCTCGCTGGTGGGCGGCAAGCGCCAGTCAGGATATGCGCAGCTGTGCCTGACCAATCCCGATGTGCTGCGCATCTGCACCGAGGGCGTGCGTCGCTGGATTCGCGAGCACCCGGACAAGAAGGTCTTCTCGGTCTCGCAGAATGACACCCACAACTACTGCGAGTGCGAGAACTGCAAAGCGGTGGCCGAGGAAGAGGGCAGCCAGGCAGGTCCGGTGGTGCGCTTCTGCAATGCCATCGCCGACGACATCAAGGACGACTACCCGGACGTGGCCATCGAGACACTGGCCTACCAGTACACTCGCAAGCCGCCGAAGATCACGAAGCCACGCCCGAATGTGATTATCTGCCTGTGCAGTATCGAGTGCTGTTTCATCCACCCGCTCGGGACGGACCCCTTCAACAGGAGCTTCGCTGAGGACATTCGCGGCTGGAACAGGATCTGCGACCGGCTCTGGATCTGGGACTACGTGATCAACTACGCCCATTCCATCTGCCCATTCCCGAACCTGCGGGTGCTGAAGCCCAATATCAACTTCTTCATCAACAATGGTGTGAAGGGCATCTATGAGGAGTCCTGCTACTTTACGAAGGGCTCGGAACTCCAGGAACTGCGCAACTACATCATGGCCAAGACGCTCTGGGACCCGACCTACGACACCGAGCGGGCCATCGCCGAGTTCTGCGCTGCGTATTACGGTCCGGCGGCGCCGCACGTGCGCCGGTACATCAACCTCATCCACGACGCTACGCAACAGAACCCCAAGCAGCATGTGATGATCTACACCCACCCCCGGGAATACATAACCCCGAAGCTAATCGCTTCGGCCCAAGCGATCTTCGACCGTGCTGAGGCCTCGGTGAAGGACGACCCGGTGCTCCTGCACCGGGTTCAGGTTGCTCGCCTGCCCGTCCTGTATGCGGCCATCACCCTGGGCACGTCAGGCGCATTCACGGAAAAAGAGGATGCCCTCATCCAACAAAGGGGGGAGCGCGTGGCAGCGCTCGCGGACGAGTTCGAGAGAATCGCGCGGGCCGAGGGCGTCACTGCGG
>JAGPGE010000714.1 GCA_018056145.1 Armatimonadota bacterium | reverse complement strand
CATCATCCAGCCACGGGCGAATCAGCGAAGTCCAGTTCCTGGGGCGCCCGAACCTGCCCGAGCGGCACCTCATGTGCTGGTCCTCCAACCTGCAGGCGGATTTCCTGGACAAGCTCGACTACTTGGAGAAGGACCTCGGGGCTACCGACCTGTGGCTGGACTACGTGGAGACCGCTTTCCCCCAGACAAACCACAACGCGGGCTTCGATGTGTGGGTCAAATCAGGCGCGCTTGAGCAGTTCCGCGCCAGGGGGATCCGGTACTGGCTTGCCGAACACGAGCCCTTCACTTTCATGGTCAGCAGTCCGGCGGACCTCGCGGATGACCGCAAGTGGCAGACCACTCTGCGCCAGATGAAGCACATCTACGCACGAGCGAAGGAACTGGGCTTCCGCGGGATCGTCTACGATGCCGAGGACTATGATGGCGTGACCCAGGAGGCACGGGAGCGCTATGCGGACGTGGCCGACTACGTCGATGCATGGTGCTTCGCTGACGAGTTCGGCTACTCCGGCGGGTACTACCAGCGCGGTCTGCAGGTGGGCAAGGTGATCCGTGAGGCCTGGGGCTGCCCCTTGATGCAGGTCTACGAGGCCCGCATGTACGCCGGCAAGCCCGACTGCCGGGCTGGGAACTACTGGTGGCTGAAGGGTATCCACGACGCCGGGGTGGAGGTATGGGTCGCCACCGAAAAGACCTACGGGGCGGGGGAAGCCGAGGTGACCGGGCCTGACATGCTGGCCCACCTCAACCGGTGGTTCGTTCGCCTGCCCGAGTTCATCCCCCGGGTGCAGGAGGCCTTCCCCTTCGCCGCCCGCATCCTGCCCGGATTCCACCCATGGAACGTACGGACGGCTCGGCCGCACTACCTGCCGCGCTACCTGGACGAGCAACTCACCCAGGCTGCCGATTGCGCACCCGGGTACTGGATATACAATGAGGGAAACCGCAGCGCCGGAGACCCCCGGGAAACCCTTGACACGGAGATCTTGCGGGAACTCGGGGTAACCGCCGAAGACTACCTCGCGGTGTTCCGCAGCCACAAGACAAGCAGAGACGCAGCCGCACAGTGATGCCGGCGACGCCACGATGACTCGCTCCACCACAGGAGAGTGCCCATGCCCGCGAAGAAGAAGACCGAGCCGAAGCCGAAGGCCGTGAAGAGATGCTACAAGCCAATGGACTACATCGCCGACCTGTACCAAGCGAACGTTCCCGAGCTCGCATTTGCCTGCACGGATGAAGAAGAGTGGAAAGCTTGGCGACGCAAGCTGAAGCGCAAGTTCATGGACCTCCTGGGCGGGCTGGATGAGCCGGGCTGTGATCTTGCGCCGCAGGTCTCGAAACGCAAACGGTTCGAGGGCTACATCCGCGAGCACGTGGCCTTCCAGAGCAGGCCGAACCTCACGGTAGCGGCCTGGGTGCTCATTCCCGAGGGCCTGCGGGGCCCAGCTCCGGGGATGATCTGTCTTCAGGGACACGGACCCGGCAAGGATCAGATCGTGGGTATCAACGATGATGGCTCACAGCGAACCGAGTACGGCGAGTATCAGAAGGACTTCGCAATCCAGGCGGTGCGCCGCGGGTATTTCGTGATCGCCCCCGATATGTACGGGTTTGGCGAGCGTCGCGATCAGGAGGAGATCGAGCAGGCCAAGGGCGCCTCAAGCTGTCGCAGGCCCAGCGTGGCCGGAATGCTTCTCGGACGAACGGTGCCGGGCATCCGCGTCTACGACGTGATGAGATGCATCGATTACCTCGAAACACGCCCCGAATGCGACGCGAAGCGGCTCGGGTGCATGGGGATCTCCGGGGGCGGGACCATCACGACCTTCACGGCGGCGGTGGAGGAGCGGATCGGTGCGGCGATGATCAGCGGCTACCTGAGCTACTGGCGAGACTCGATCATACCGATCCGTCACTGCGAGGACAACTACGTCCCCGGAGTGCTTCAGTACGCTGAGATGCCCGACATCGCCTGCCTGATCGCGCCCCGCCCGGTGTTCTTCGAGAACGGCACGCGGGATGAAATCTTCCCGATCAAGTCGGCGCGTAGAGCCTTCAGGCAGATCAAGTCCGCTTATGATGTGCTCGGGGTGGCACACCGGTGCGAGATGGAGGTCTTTGAAGGGGACCACCAGTGGTGGGGCGAGAAAGGCTTCCCATTCATGGATCGGTGGCTCAAAGGATAGTGCCTGAGGGGTAGCGGAAGGGATCGGTCAAAAGGAACGGGGACCGCCACATGGCGGTCCCCGTTGTCTTCATACCGTCAGGGAATGCGTCAGGCGCTGCAGCGGCGGCGGATGACCGCGCCAAACCCCAGCACGCCCAGGCCGAAGAGAGCGAAGGTGCCCGGCTCGGGAATGTCCTGGCTCTCCTCATACTCGTACCGGATACGCCCCTGGATGTAGGTGGTATTCGTGTAGTCGGTGACCGTCACGTAGTCCGGCTTGGCGAAGACCTCATACAAGGTTGCATCGAACGTGAAGCCCGTGACGATGCCGTTTCCGCTGAAGTAGGCGATGTACGGTGCAGTGTTCCATACGCCGCTGTTACCCTCGACCGAACTGTCGCCGCCTTTGTTAACCGTCTGGCCGACGTTAACCGTGAAGAGGCCAGAGCTGTACAGCGGAGCATAGGTCCCCAGGGAGTTCGCCAGACCGTCCTTAACGTCAGTCGTGTCATAGAACTGGTAGAAGCAGCCCGTGGCGTTCTGATTACCAGTGTTCGCGTAATCCGCGGAACCGTCCACGTAGGTCGAGAACTCCCACTCGATGCTCAGGAGTGTCAGAGTACCTCCCAAGGTATCGAACTGGCTGAAGTTTAGCGAACCTGATCCGGTCGCGGGGGTCCAACTGTCCGAGACGGTCTGCCACGGAGTCAGAGTAGACGCCCCAGCCGGCAGCGCGGCGACGACCGCGAGAATCACGATGGG
Source organism: Armatimonadota bacterium (assembly GCA_018056145.1). Taxonomy (GTDB): domain Bacteria; phylum Armatimonadota; class Zipacnadia; order Zipacnadales; family JABUFB01; genus JABUFB01. The sequence goes on along the minus strand of JAGPGE010000714.1, from coordinate 355 downwards.
CACTAAACGACGCATGGTGGGCCTCCAGTGAATATGGGGTCCAACTCTGAGAATAGTATACATGCACGCGACGGTAATGTGTCCAGTTCTTTTGGCGAATAATGTAGAACTTCTAGCGACAGTTATGAATAATAAAAGTAAAGCGCGTCTTTTCTTATTTGAAAGTCTTCGAAAAGCCCGTTTTTCGTCACGTAGGCAGAAGCAGTCCAACGTGAGCCAACAGAATGCAATCCAGCTATGTACCTGCACGCTGCACGAAGGTGTTCCCCGCTCGCGTGCCGAACTATGCACGCGATACCATGCACCGAAGGGGAGGTGACGCGGGCTGCCAGTGGCGGCTCGCACCCATATTGAA
>JAGPGE010000047.1 GCA_018056145.1 Armatimonadota bacterium | reverse complement strand
TCGGGATTGCCGGCATGCGCATAGTAGACGAAGGGGTAGTACAGGGCTCCAAGTACGGCCGCGGCAAGAGCGGTCACTCTTCCCCGCAGCCGCAGACCGATCTGGTACATGGCCCAAATGAGCAGCAGGTGCGAGAACACCGACAAGAGACGTCCCACCAGAATGACGGCGCTGAGCACCCATTCGGGGTCTCTCAGCCCCCATGGGTAAGTCCTCTGCACGTGAGACAGGTCGATGCCGCCGGTCAGGTAGACGTACGCGAAGAGTGGGACACACAGGAGCGCAATGAGGGCGGGCTGCAATGGCTGGTGTTGACCGAACCATCCGAAACTGAACTGGTTGAGTGCGCCCCGCAGCGTAGTCATCGGGACGGAAGAGTCGGCGTCCCATTCCGCCGTATTCGGCAACCCCCACCAGATGGCCCAGATATCCAGCACCAATGCGATGGCGAGAACCAGACGCAGCCACTTGTCGTCAAGGTTGTACCGCATGGGCAAAGGGCGCTCCTGGTAGTCATCAACGCCATCTACTTGCGGCAGAAACGTCGCGTGAAGCCTCAACGACCGGCCGGGCTGGATGCCTTCCCGAGCCACTTGGTTGACGTGCTGGGGCTATCAGCCCGCATCCCGCCAGTCGGAATCATTCGCGCCGGAACGGGCAAGCCTCGTACAGCGCGTCAAGATCGATGCTGACCCTGTAGGGCACGTGCGCATCAAGAAGTGACCAGATCGAGATGCCCTCACCAATCCGTGGCGGGCTATGCGCGGTCCGCCCAATCGAAGCGAAGTAATCCCTGAACTTGAACCCGCCACCAATAACACCGTCAGAGAACTCGACCCAGGTAGCGGGGATGCCGTATGCGTCTGCGCAGATTATCCCGTGCAACGAACTTGAGACGATGTGGTGGCACTGCTTGATCTGATCTATGAATTGGATCGTGTCCGACTGAACATCGATGAGCAACACGCGCGGGTCGGTCCCGTACTGCGCCAACCACGGGTGCCCCTTGTCGACATAGTGGGGGACGATGCCCACCGCGTAGGATGGAACAATCTGAGGGTCGTAGAACCTGGGCATCAGCAGCGCAGGGTCACCGTATACCGCCGGACAGTCAATGCCGCACTCGAGCAATATCCCTCTCGTGAGCGGGCCGCGGACAGCGCAGACTCTCCTAGGCCTCCCGTGCGGAGCGTCCTGCGGGTGGATGCATCCCGCACCCCACACGATGGTGTTCGCATCCACCAAGCTCATGCTGCTTCCGACGACCGCGTACTTGAGTACAAGCGGGTTCCTGGTTGGTCGCACTGGACGTTGCGACAGCGCCTCGATCAGGTATGGATTGAGGTCGTCGCCCCAGTTCCTTACGGTTCGGTACCATGTTGCGTAGAGGACGTCGCCACCCAGCGCCGCCTCCGCAGCCACTCGCCAGTGATCAAGCCGCCACCATGCCGGGCGCACCAGGTGCCGGTAGAGCCAACGCACTTGGGCATTGGATGAAAGCACTGCTACCGATCCCAAAGCTGTACCTCCACGGCACCCGATTCGCAGCGTGTTCCCGCTACGCCCCGAAATGCCAGGATCCATGCAGTCGCCCGCGAGCGTACTTCCGTAGACAGCTGCTCCATCACCGTCACGCGCCAGCCTTCATCAGATTCCGAACCGTCTCGCGTTCAGACGCTCGCAAGCCGAAGTGATATGCGGCCACCGCATAGACTGCAGAGATCCCCAATCCGACAAACACCAGTCCAAGCCAAGACGCAATGTCAAAGCTGGCGGATATCCAGCGGGCAAGGCCGGCAACTGATACTGCGCCGAGGGTGCCCGGAACCATAGCCCACATGAAAGTGGTCAGAGGGAACCTGACGATGTAGGCTGCATAGATTGGCGTGAACAGCGCGTTCTTGGCCGTGAGCGTAACCGCGCCTGCAATCGCCACCCCATACAGGCCCCAACCCGCGGGCCCCGCCATGCCGATTGCCAGCGCAACGTTCGCTACGCCCAGGACAACAGTCACCACTCCTGGCCAGTGAAGTCTGTTTAGAGCCTGATTCACACCGAATAGCGGCATCACTGCGATATTGATGCACAGGTGTAGCGTCATCAGGCTAAGCAATGGCCATAGACGAGCGAACTCATCTCCGAGCCAGACGCGAAGCAGGGGCTCGCTGAGCCCCGCGACTAGCCCAATCGGCAGCGCTGCCGCCAGCCCTAGTGCTTTCACTGCTTGCTGCGCGATGCTCACCAGCCGTTCCTGATCGCCCCAGACGTTGTGGGCGATGAACGTGGGCGTAAGTATGCCTGATGCGATCCCCATGAAGGCTCGAAGCAGCGTTGACCACTGTAGCAACGGTGCGTAGAGGCCGGTGGCTTCCGCTCCTAGGACCAGGTTCACGACCAACAGCTCGGTCTGCAGGAAGAGAAGGGCGCCCGCCTGATTCACCGTCAGCCAGCCGCCCATACCCAGCACCGACCGCAGCTTGCTCCTGTCGAAGGCGTTCCTGCACACCCGCAGTTCCGGCGTGAGACGGCGCCAGAGGGCCCAGTTTGTGATCTGCCTTGCGGCGGCCATGGCCAATAACGCCAGTCCCACCTGCCACAGCGATGCGCCGTACACGGCGAAGAGGATCACGATGCAGGCGGCCTGGGTTAGCGTGCCGATGACGTCTGCCATGCGTTGCAGGTCAAGCCGGTTTCGGGCGAAGGTCGATGCCGCGAAGTTGCTCCCCACCGTATTGATGAGGAACGCCAGCCCGGCCGACAGGAGGAGCCACCGTGCGGCGTTCTCCTGGCCTGGAGGGACACTCAGCACGCTGGGGCCAAACCACGCAAGCGCACCCACTAAGGGCAGCAGCGCGATGGCGAGGGCAAGCGAGGCCAGCAGCGAGGTATTGAAGGTGCGATTGGCGCTCTCGACATCATCTCCGGCGATGTCCACAGCAAGGAAGCGCCCCACCGACCCGCTGAGGGCGACCGTGATGATGGCCATGTAGCTGGTGATGTTGGTCGCCAGCGGGACCAGACCATAGGTGGCAACACCCAAGTGTGAGATCAGGTACGGCGTCATCCAGACGCCAATGGCCAGACTCACGACGAAGCTGCCTGCGTTCCCGAGCAGGTTCCCGCGCAACCGCCCTAGGCCGACGTCAAGCTTCGAGGGCGTCACGGTCTGCGTAGTACTGTCTGACGATGATATCGCCATATGTTCTGGTGAATACCTGCTTGCTGTGACGACGTGCGAAGCGGGCGATCCGAACGAAGGCGCCGTAAATTGGAGGTGGAAGGCAACTGCGCACTCTCGCGCACGCCATCAGCACTTGCGCCTGTCGGGCGAGGCCGGCAGCTGATACTGTCTCATTCTTCAACAGAGCCGCAGCCTCTGCGCAGCGCCCCTGAAGTATGAGTGCGCGAGCGTCGCGCATGCGAAGCTCCGCAGCGTATCTTATGGTGGTCAGTGACCGCGACGGAGGACAGGAGCCTTCGGCTACTGCGCGCTCCAGCATCGCATAGGTCAACTCCAAGCCCGTGCCTCTCGGGGATGACTCGGCATTGAGTTCATGCGTCTGAGCATCCCGTTGATAGATGCTGGTGATGCGTGGGTGTAAGGCCACACAGTGGTGCATCGCGATGCGTGCCCACAGCTCGATGTCCTCACCCAGTGCTTCACCAACGCGAAAGCCACCCAGCGCCAGGAACGTGTGTCGACGCATGACCACAGAGGATGAGTCCACCGGAAAGGTCGACGCAATGGCGAAATAGTCGACCACACGGGGCGATGAACCGGAGAGCTGGATGTCTCTGATGAGGGAGCCGCGGATTTCCCTCTTCCCGCTTCCGAGAAGACCTGCCTCCGGGAAGAGATGCGCCAACTGGTGCGTGTCTTGGAGATGCTCGGGCAGCCACTCGTCGTCTGCGTCCAGAAGGGCAATCAGATCCGCCTGTGCCTCTTCAGCGCCCCGGTTGCGGGCGGCGCTAACGCCTGCATTCTTCTGGTTGATCAGTAGATCTCCCGTCCCCAGGAATGGTCTGACGAGTTCCTCGCCGCCGTCGGTCGACCCATCGTTGACGACCACGATCTGGTAGTCGGTGAAGGTCTGATTGCGGACAGATTGCAGGCAGCGCTCGATGTACGGGCGCTTGTTGTAGAGCGGGATCACTACGGAGATCGCGGGGGGCATGGACGCTTCACCTCACTCCCTGTGGCCTCTCTGCTTGCGGGTGTTGCTCAGCAATTCCTCATAGACTCCCGCGATGTTGCGCAGCAGGGCTTCTCTGCTGAATGCCTCTTTTGCGCGTTTCTGACCGGCTTCGGCTTGCTTCTCCAGCAGAGACCTGTCGCTGTAGAGTTCCAGTAGCCTATTCGCTGCCGCTTCGTCGTCATCGTCAGGAACGAGGAAGCCCTGAACACCGTGCTCCACGACCTCGCGGATCCCCATCACGTCGGTCGCTACCACGGCGCACTTCATGAACATGGCCTCGACGACCCCCAGCCCGAAACCCTCTCCGCGAGACATCAAACAGAAGACGTCAGCGTCTCGCAGGAGACGGCCCACCTCCTGGCAGTAGCCCGGGAAATGGACCCGATCGGTGAGCCCCAATCGGTCGCGCATCTCGACGAGTTCGTCGAGCAGCGGGCCGTCCCCGGCGCAGATGAAGTGCACGTCGTCGGTGCGTTCACACACCCTCGCGGCGCAACGCAGCAGCGCTCTGTGGTTCTTCAACTCGACCAGCCTGGCCACAGTGGCGACGACGAATGCATTGGGCGGCAGGCCGAGTTCCGCGCGGGTATCAACGGGGCTCTGGGCATCTGCCAGCAGGCGTTCTTCGTCGACCGCGTTGTAGATGGTACGGGGCAGAATCCCCACGCATTCGTGGAATTTCCGTGCAACACCGTCGCTCACGGCGATGACCCGCGAACGCTTGCTGTGGGCGATCCGATACCCCAGGCGGTACGCGAGGGACCCCGCTTTCCCATTCCATCCCTGAAGATGGCAGACCGTGGGAATGCCCAGGGAGTGGGCCGCCAGCCGGCCGCAGACGTCGCAGTAGATCAAATATGTGTGGACCAAGTCGGGCCGCAGTTCGGCCAACGCCTGTCGGCAGAGCTCGAACCGCTTGCAGATGCCAATCCGACCGGGCGGCCCCGTGACCATGATCCGCACCGGAATGGCGGCCTTTGCGAGGAGGCCTTCCAGCTCGCCTCCATAGAAAGTCAAGACTGTGGGAATGAAGGCATCCCTGAGCCCGATGGCCAGGGATGACATCAGCCGCTCGGCCCCGTACGGCTCAAGACTCTCAATAAGGTGGACGACCCTTGTCTGGGGCATTGGCGTGTTCCTTCGCCGTGCTCAGCATGCCATCAGCAGTTCCCTCGACATTCGTCACGGCATGCCGAGGAGTTCGCGGTAAAGCGCATCAATGCTGCGCGCGAGCGCATCCAGGCTGAACTTATCGCGGACCCGTTCGTAGGCCTGCTGTCCCATCTGCTCGCGCAACTGGGGATCGCGGTACAGCTGAAGAATGCGTTCGGCCATCGCCTCATCGTCACCGGCGGGAACCAGGAAGCCTTGCTGGCCATCGATGATAGTTTCTTCCGTTCCCAGAACCCGTGTGCCAACGACTGGCAGCCCGGCCCACATTGCCTCCAGCACCACGCGCGGCAGCCCCTCGGCAAGTGCCGTGCTTATGAAGACGTCCAGGCGCTGCAGAATCGCGCCGATATCGTCCCGGTAGCCGAGGAAATGAACACGCCCGGAAAGCCCCATCTCATCTCTAAGCCGCTCCATGTCCTCCCGCTGTCGACCATCTCCAACGCATACGAAATGCAAGTCTGGCGCGGCTCTGCAGACCTTCTGTGCACAACGTAATAGCGAAGGGTAGTCCTTTCTTGGTTCGACGCGCCCGACGGTCCCGACGAGGTACGCACCGTCGTCGACCCCCAGTTCTCTATTGAGGTCGGCGGGGACGCCGCTCTCCGGGAAGAGGGCTGCCTCATCGACGGCATTGTAGATGGTAAGAGGGCGCAGTCCCGTGGCGGCCTCCACAACATCGGCGAGGCCGCGGCTAACTGCTACCAGTCTCGTTCGCCCATGGTGTGCAACTCGGTAGGCGGTGCGATACAGGAGCGTACCGGACAGGCGTTCCGGGCCCCGAATGTGTCCGACAGTGGGGATGCCTTGCATGTGGGCGGCTAGACGTCCGAGCACATTGCTGTATGCGTAGTGCGTATGCACTAGATCCGGTTGGTACCGCCGGATGCGGTTCCTGCAAAACTCGAAACGTCGCCAGAGACTGCCCTCCTCAGTCTCTGCGGAGGACATAGTCTCGAATTGAATGCCCTCGTCTGCGAGAGTTCTCGCTAGTGTCCCGCCCCCAAACGCCAGTACTATCGGCTCATAGCGATCGCGCAGGCTCAGGCACACATTCAGCATCGAACGTTCGGACCCATAGGGGGCCAGACAACCGATGATATGCATGACGCGGGGGCGTTTCACGGCACCCTCTCCGTGACTTCATCCGGTGTTCGACCGTCCTGCCGAGCGGTCGTCGGGTGGCGGGGCAGATCACGCTGGCAATCTGCCCCTGAGAGCGCTCCATATGCCTCGCTCACACCTATGAACTTGATGCCACTGGCTGCACAGTGAGCAACAACACGCTCAATGCGGGACAGCAGTCGGAGGGCTGCCCGGTCCGTGGGTGCGTACGGTGATGTGCCCCCGATCAGCTCCTGGCTATGAAACATCATCGTGAGCACCACCGGGCGCTCGCCAGATGATATGGCGATGGTCTTCTCGATCAGGCGGATCATCCGAGACGCTGACGTATTGGTGGGCCGCAACCAGTCGTACAGAAACCAATGGTCCGGAAGGAACGGCAGTTTCCTTGCCCCGATCGTCACCGGGATCTCAAGCACAGCGCCGTTCCCAGGCAGAGTTATGTCGTGGTCGTCTGGCCAGTAGGGCTGGCGTGGAGCATTCCTGAAGTCGGGCCCGCCCTTGCAGACCCAGGATATGCCGGGCGTCACGCTGCTGTCCACCTTGTAGCCGAGACCGGCCAGCGCCGTCAATGTGGCGCTGTCAGCCCCGAAACGCCCGGCGCGGAAACTTGTTGGGCGAGTGCCGGTACGCTCTGCGATGGTCTCGGTGAGCACTGACAGCTTTTCCATTTCCTCATCGTCGGAGATATCGGAGCACCCGAAGAGCGCCCGGCCCGTGCCCATGGGCGCTCCACTTCCAGGCGGGGTGACGTGTTCCGGATGGAGATGAGCACCTATCTCGAAACGCCCGGTCATACCCAAGATCGCGTCCATGGATTGATTGTCGTTCAGCACCAGCCAATCGAGAAAGTACGTCCCGCACGCGCCATAGTTGTTCAGCATTGGCTGCAGCCTGCGACAGACACCTTCGACCACGCTCCTGAACGCGGGCGTCCCCATGCCGCGGAGCGTCCTGCGGGACCCGTCGCACTCCGTATCAATCGTGACGCACAGGAAAATTCGCGGTGACATGGGTTCCCCTGTCGGTGGCTCTCGGCGCATGCCGACTAAGCTTTTCCGATGGTCCGCACCATCATGTCCTGGTAGCGCGTAGCCACACGCCTCCAGGCATAGAGATGCTCTGTGCTCTGCCTGGCCGCTTCCCCGAGGTCTGTGCGCAGTCTCGGGTCACGCAACAGCCGTGCAAGTGCGTTGTGCAACGCACCAACATTCGCAGGAGGAACCTTGAGACCCACTTCACCGACCAGTTCCGCGGAGCCGGATCCCTCCGCGACCACAATCGGTAGACCCGCGAGCATCGCCTCGAGTACAACGACCCCGAATGCCTCCGCCAGCGACGGGTGAACGAAGATGGATGAGGTCTCATATAGATTCCTCAGGGCGCCGTTGCTCTTGTCGATCCAGCCATGGAATACGACGGGCACTCCCAGCCGCTCTGCCAGACTCCGCAGAGCCGGCAGGTATGGCCCGTCTCCCACGATCTCCAGCCGGTAGTCGGTGTCCAAGCCGGCCATCGCCTCGATGAGGTATTGGTACCCTTTGGCCTCCTCGATCCGCCCTACCGCCAGTATCCGCTTCTCGCGCTCCTCCAAAGGCCGTGGCCGGATGCTCTCGGTGTCAATTCCGTTGGGGATGATGTGCAGGTTGGGAACCGGTCCTCCATAGGCTGCCCGAATGCGACCCGCGAGGTATTCGCTCTGACAAGTGACTGCCGCGGCATCTCGGATCACTCGTCGCCACAACGGGCGTGTGAGCCGATGAGCCAACCCGAACTTCCTCGGATTGTGGCCGGGCACGTCGGAGCCCGATGTCGTCAGCATGTATGGCAGGCCCGTGGCCTGGTGCAGTTTCCTCGCCACGAGCCCGCCCGGAAGGATGCACGTTCCGTAGATCAAGTCATACTGGCGCGCGCGCATCATACGCAGGGCATGCGAAGGAGCTTCCCGCACATAGCCCAGGAGTTCCGGCACTGACGGGGCGATCTGGCGTCTGCGCCCGCAGCGAATCCGGTGGATGCCCACACCGCCGGAATCCTCTCGCTCCGGAAGGTTCCCGTGGGCTGCGGTCACCACGTCGATCTCGTGGCCCAGTTTCACGAGTTCCCCGGCAAGGTCTGCAAAGACCATACCCGCGCCGCCACCTATGGGGGGGAACTCGTGGATGACGGCAAGTATTCGCAACAGACAAGCCCCTCTCTACTTGCTCGGAGTGCCGCCGGTGATGATCTTCGAGACCATCTCCGCCACCATGCCTGTTCCCAGCAACTGGGCTGCCGCCAGGAGCATCATCATCTCTCCCTGGGAGATGTCGTGTTCCCAGAATACTCCGTGTATGAGCTTCACCAGGCCGACGATTGTGCAGAAAACCGCCGGCGGAACGAACACCCGGAGCGGGTTGAAGTAGCAGATTGTCCTCAGAATAAGGACGATGAAGTTGTAGGTGTCCTTGATCGGCCGAATCTTCGATGAGCCCACGCGATGCAGGTAGTCGATCGGCCGATAGACGACCCGGTAGCCGTTCGTGAGCATGCCGAGAGTAATGGTGGTTGTGAACGAGAAGCCGTTTGGCAGTATGTTAAAGAAGCGCGCGACCGCATCCTTGCGGAAGGCGCGCAGTCCCGAGTTCAGATCAGGGATATGCTGCTCGGCCAGGTAGCTCGCCAGTTTCGCCAGCACCCACTTGGCAGGCTTGCGTATCGTGGGGATTGCCACCGACGATCCCACGCGCGCGCCGACCGCCATGTCTGCTCCGTCCCTCACGTCTTGCACCAGTTCGGGGATGTACCTCGGCGGGTACGTACCGTCTGCATCAGTGATCACGACTATGTCAGCCCGGGCGTTTCGAATACCTGTCTTCAGCGCGGCGCCGTATCCGCGGTTCACCTCGTGGCTGATGATCTCAATGCCATCTACCTTGGCGGCTTCAGCGGCAGTATTGTCTTTCGAGCCATCGTTGACCACGATGACTTCGTAGTCGAGGCCGATTGCACTAAGTTCTTCCTTCAGGGCGGCCAGGTCTTCCGCGATAGCGCCCTCCTCATTGTAGGCAGGAATGACGATAGAGACCTCGGGGCTATGTCGAAGCTCAGCCGCCTGCTGTTCGCTCTGGGGCTCGATCACCGTAGTCATTGCCGTTCCATCCCTCCGCTGACTCATCCAACGTGTGCAGTGGTACCACGGAACCGCTGGCTCGACAGACTGGCGCGCGAGGCGTCAGCATCCAAGATTGCGTCCGGCTGGACCTGAGTGCAGGTCGCCGGCAGACGTCCTGCGAAGAGGCCACTCATGCAAAGGCATACGGAACGACCCAGATCTGCAACATAGGTATGACCAGCGACGGCTGCCTCACGGCATCTTGTCGAATGCCGCGACATACTCCAGCCAGCCCGATGCCAGCAGCACTGCGCTCCCAATGGCGATCAGGATACGCGCGCGGCGCTGGTTGTCGGCTATCCCCTCGCCTGGAGTGGGCCGCGACATGGGGCCCTGACGGTCTTCGCGCATGCCCAGGGCAAAACCGATCATACCGGCGGCGAAGAGCCCCATCAGACTGGCGAATGCAAATGCCAGACGCCGCGACAGATCCATGTTTGGCGGGTTGGGCAGCCGGTTCCCGAGCAGACCGAGCGCGACCGCGCCCGACAAGAGGACCCCAGTGACCATGAGCACCGCGACCTTGCGGCCCGTAGATGGTGGTGCGGGGCGCGGGGCTCCAGGCACCGGCCTGAAGTGCTTCACCTTGATGACGCGTTTCCTGGCCATCTGCGCCCCCGCGTCCAAAGCTCGGTTACTCCTCAAATCAGATTCCTAATGTGCTCGCGAAGCGATGAGCCGAACTCTTCGTCCTGAAGGGCCACCTCGACAAACGCCCTTGCGTATTCCTCGAACCCCCCCACGTCATATCGGCGCTCTGTGGCGAGCAGGGGGACGGCCAGGACCTCCCCACCTGCGTCGATCATGCTCTGGATGGCATCGGTGAGCTGGATCTCGTTGTTCCGTCCGGCCGGGGTCTGCCGCAAGTGCTCGACGATATCCGGCGCAAACAGGTAGCGCCCGGAGACAGCCAGATTGCTCGGGGCGTCGCAGGGCGCAGGCTTCTCAACGATCCCGTCGACGTGGATGAGCCCGTCGCCGCACTGTCCCGGTGCGATTACGCCGTACCGAGAGATCTGTTCCCCTTGTACCTCGCGCACGGCCACGACTGCCTTGGGTGCGCGTTCCGAGAAGGCCCTCAGCATCCGCCAGAGAAGAGGCTCTCCGGGGCCGGGCGAGGCGATGACAGCATCGCCAAGGGCCACGCCGAAGGGCTCCCCCTGGATGAACTCCGCAGCAGTGAGGATGGCGTGTCCGAGGCCGAGAGGCCTGCTCTGCCTAACGTAGAAGAACTTCCCGTCGCCCTTGAGCGACTCCGGAAAGAGGTGGTTGTTCGCGCCGTTCCCGTTCCCATTCCAGCTGATCGCGTCGAAGTGGTTCTCTACGGCACGCTTCTCCAGTGCAGTGACCACGATGATGGAGGAGAACCCGCAGCCAAAGGTCTCCTCCGCGACAAGCTGGATCGCGGGCTTCCGCCCCAGGGGCAGCATCTCCTTTGGCAGCGACTTGGTTACGGGGTAGAGTCTCGTGCCCCGGCCAGCGGCTGGAATGACCATCCTGCGGACTACATTCACGGCAGCCCTGCCCCCTTTGATCCCCTGAAAAACAAGTGGTGCCGGCAACGTCCCACGCTCTCCCTCGCAGGACCGGAGCCGGTGTGCCGTAGCGGTTGCGATCGAGGCCGTTGAGGCCCCTGGTAGGCCGGCTCATTCAGTAACCGGCGCTTCGTCCTCCCATTCCGCAATATTGTCCGCCTCACGATCGGTTCGGGGCAGAAGGGCCCCAAGGAAGAGTATGACCAGGACAAGGGCGGACAGGTACACGAGCGCGTCCGTCCCACCGTGCACAAGGTCGCCCATCGCGACCTGAGGCCCGAAGTATTGGGCCGTCAGAAGCACCAATGAAAGGCGCACCACGTTCGCGCTGATGACGATGGGAGGCAGGCTGACCATTGCGAGCAGCTTGCGCCCTGCGTTCAGCCCTGAGATCTCGATCAGGAAGATCACTGTTAGACTCAGGGCAAGGAAGGAGCTCATGCCGCTGCATTGCTCAGCGACCACGAACTTGTGGCCGTCAAGGAACAGGTTGATGCCTTCACGCTCGACCGGCAGCCCGAGCACGAGGTTCGCCCCAACGGCTGCAAGCCAGGCGGAGGCCTTCTGCATCGGCATGGTGATCAACGCTAGCGCATGCATGGGAGGAGCGATAAGGAAGAAAGCAACGAGTACAGGCATTGCCAGAACGCGCAACGCTGCGGGGCCCCACAAGAGGAGTATGAGCCCCCCCACCACGAACGGGAAGGATACCCCCGTGAGCAGGTTGAACCCAATTCGCGCCCCGGCGATGACCAGCAGCAACCCGAACCCAAGCAGGGCTATCCCTGCGTAGGACGGTGTGGAGGGTATCGCTGAAAGTTGCGCCCGGCGTTGGTACACGAGCCATCCCAACAGCGGAGGCACGGCAATGCAATGGTAGTAAGTCTCGCTGGAGAACCATCGGGAGACGAAGAGAACACCGACCTCCCAGTACACCAGGAGCATCAGCAGAGCGATGGCTGCTGCCCAGGCGATCGCGGACAGGGGCCAAGGCGGCGCCCAGGAACACGGTCCCCAGTTTGTCTTGGCCTGTGTGTCTTCCATAGCTAAGCGTGCCATCGGTTGGCGGCCTCGGCTGCCGCCGCTAACCCGTCTAGTCCGCTGCGCCTCGAGGGCTGGGGGGCTCGCCGCTGCCCGGCTGTGCAGTAGACCTTCGAGTGCTGGGACGCTCCTCCTTCTTGGGGCCGATTTCCACGCCCTTGCCCCTCTTGTCGCGACGCTGGTAGATGGTGACATCACCCAGGTTGATGGTATAGGATATTCTCTTACCTATGAGCTCTTGCGCCTTCGCGTCGCCGCGCCCACTCGCAAACGCTACCTGTGCCCAGGGGTTCTTCGGGTCGGCAGCTACTCCCCCCGTGAGAAAAACATAGTCCGGATCGAAGCCGTATTCCTTCAGCTTGGGTAAGTCAGCGGGGTCAGGAGGGAGCATCACCGCCCGGCGGCCCGAGTACCAGGCCGCAGGCGCGGGAGCGTCGGTGCCGATCAGAGCGTCATCGGCAAGGTAGACGCTCAGCGGCGACATTGACCAGGCCGCGTAGGCCGGGTTCCTCCCCCCCAGCAGTGATGTGGCATAGGGGAAACTGGTCAAGATCACGAGCCCGAAGACGGCCAAGTAGCGCCAGGCGGGCTGGGGGATCCGTTCTGCAACCACGGCGGCGACCGCAACAGACGCCAGGCACAGGCCCAGCGGCATGAAGACGTCGAACTCGATCAGGTCCGGGGTCACGTTGTACAGAAGCGCCGTGAAGAGCTGAATGCCCCCCATCGCAAGAAACGCAACCCACACCGCGCGCCTTGCCTGACTGGCGGCGGCTCCGAGACCAAACAGGATCAGGAACGGGAAAAGGTAGAGATTGACGAACGAAGGAACGTTCCGATAGCTCGACACTGCACCGCTGAGCAGCTTCGCCGCGATCTGTCCGGGGTGGGTGAGCGCCCACGTGATAGGTTCAGGCAACTCCCTAGGGAGTTTGGTCAGGACTGAGGATCCTGGAAATGCAGGCGTCCCGGCGATCAACTGGTACTGTGCCAGGACCGGAGCGAGTGTGCCTGAGACCACGATGTTCCGGACGACCCACGGAGCGATTACCAGGACGAACGCGCCGCAGACGAGTGCCCAGGTCTCGCGGCGCCGCTCGCGAACGGATGCCGCTAACCATGCCAAGGGGACTGCGAGCAGAAGGCTCAGACCGCCGGAGAGATAGGCGCATCCAGCGGTTGCCCCCGTCAGGGCTGCGAACAGCCGCGCCCCCCGGTGGCGGGTCGGACCAGACGGAGCCTGCGCGGCCCGACATCTCAGGGCCAGCAGAACGCTCAGTGATAGGAAGAATGCGGTGAGGGTCAGCCCGGTGGCGGACAGCGCCGTGCCGATGGCTTCGAGACTGACATAGTAGAGGAGCACCGCCAGAATCGCGGTCCTCTGTCCGCGCAGCTCAAGTGCGAGCAGGTAGACGAGAAGCCCCGTCGCGAGGTGCACCAGACCGTTGAGCAACGCCACCCCTCGGTCACTGCCGCCGCGAACACGGAAAAAGCCGGAGAGCACGATAGGGTACAGGGGGTGGTACCCACCGGCTATCCACCCGCCGTCACCGGCCTTCATCTCAAGGATTGGCAGGTAACCAACCGACGTTGTGAACCCGTCGCCCGAGCGCAGATGCCGCGCGATCTCGGCCTGCTCGATCGCGATTGGGTTCTCCAGGTACCCGAAACGAGTGGAGAAGAAACGACCGAAGCAGCCAACACCGATCACGAGAACCAATGCGGCAACGGCCGATGTCTTGCAGAACCGCTCGATCTTGGCGAAGCCCTCGAAACCTCGCGCCGCAGCCCGACAAGGCCTGCCTGATCTGACCACCACAGATGTGGTCGCAGGTCCTCCGCGTCCAGTGGTCTCACGTTGCTCGTTGAGCGCCATGTCTGAGCCTTCCGGAGTTCGATCGGTAGGACCGTGGGTGTCGGCCCGAGGAAGAGACGACACGTTCCCCCCCCGCGACCCTTCTGGGTCCACTAAGCCAGTTAGCAAGAGCTCAAAGCTCTGATTCCTGCGCGATGGTCGGCAGGTGTGGGGCTATCGCAGCCGCCAGTGCAAGGGCGTCTTCCTCGCGCTCTTTCGTGTCGGCAGCTCCCGTGCAGGAGGTCGCCACGTAGAGGCCCAACCAGGGCGATTTCCGGCCTGCCAGCCGATCTTTCCAGGCCTTGGTCTCCGCTCTGGCCAGACTCCCCGCCTGGTCTACTGGCGATGTGTACCACGAGACTGCATGCACGACTTGCTCTGCCTTGGTGAGACGTTGCAGCCGGACGACCACCGGAATCTGTGACTTAGCGACCGCGAGCGTCCTGCTCTCTTCGTGAGCTATTGTCCAGCCTCCGGTTGTGTGTGCCAGCGGCCAGTCCCGAAGCCCACCCAGTCGCGTGTAGGTGCCCTGGAGGATCACTTCTGCGCGGCGCCCGCCGGGCGCAGTGTACTCCTGGATCAGCG
>JAGPGE010000713.1 GCA_018056145.1 Armatimonadota bacterium | reverse complement strand
GGCCTCCTTTCGGGGATCATCACCCTGTCCGATCTTGAGCGCGCGGCCCGGCAGGGACTGGGAAGCAGGACGGTTGGGGATGCCGCCACCCGTGATCTGATGGTTTGCTACCCGGACCAAAGCCTGCGCGAGGCCCTGGCGGCGCCCGCGGCGGGTGAAGTCGGCCGCCTACCGGTTGTGGACCCGGAGAACCCCCGCAGGCTGCTGGGGGTGCTGCGGCGAAGCGACATCATCCGCGCCTACTCATCAGGCGCGGCCAGTTCCACTTCCGCACGTCTCAGCGTTCGGCCCGAACAACCGTAGACCCGTATCGGCGCACTGTCGCCGGGACTGTGAGGATCGCATTGGCCCGGAGCGCTCATGACGACCAACCGCAGGGAGCCACCGAGCGCCAGTCGCTGACCGCCCGGACCAAGGACCTCTGCCACAGGTATGACCTCCGCGCGGTCAAGTCGCTGGGGCAGAACTTCCTGCTGGACGAGAACCTTGCCCGGAAGATCGCCAATGCCGCCCTGGCTTTCAGGCCCGAAGCGCTCCTTGAGATCGGCCCGGGGCTGGGCGCGATCACGCTTCCACTTGCGGAGTCAGGCCTGCCTCTCGAAGCGTGGGAAAAGGACCCGAAGCTGGCTGCGCCGCTGGGCGAACTGCTGGCGGATTACTCCAATGTCGCCCTGCATATCGGCGACTTCCTGGATGCGCCCATCGATGTCCAGCGTCCCACGGTTGCCGTGGGGAACCTGCCCTACTACATCACCACGCCCATTCTGGAGCGCCTGCTGGAAGCGCGCCCGGCCTTCGTGGGGATCGTGGTCACGGTGCAGAAAGAGGTCGCCGACCGCCTGCGCGCCGCGCCGGGCTCTGAGGACTACAGCTCGCTCACGGTCTACTGCCGGTTCTTTGTGGAGCGTGTCGAGACCGTGGCGTCCCTGCCGCCGTCAGTTTTCATGCCCCGTCCGGGGGTGGATTCCGAAGCGGTAGCGCTCCAGCCCAGACGGGAACCGCCTGAAGGCATCCAGGATGCCAGCGCTTTCTTCCGGGTGGTGCGTGCGGGTTTCGGCTACCGCCGCAAGACCCTTCGCAAGGCGCTCACGACCGCAGGCATCGCCGGGCTGGATCGCGAAAGCGTGGATGGGGTACTCGGCGCCGCGGGAATTGACGGCCAGCGCCGGGGAGAGACCCTGGACTTCGGCGAGTTCGCGGCTCTGGGGAATGCCCTCGCCAGACTGGAGGCCGGCCAGTGACCCGCGTCACGCTGCGCGCCTTCGCGAAGATCAACTGGGGACTGGAGATCCTGGGCAAGCGCCCGGACGGATTCCACGAACTGCGCACCGTGACCCAGACCGTCTCGCTGTGCGACCTGCTCACGGTTGAGATCAGAGGGGATGGGCTGCGAATCGAGAACTGCGGCGGGTGGGAGGCCCCGGATGGGCCTGAGAACATCTGCTGGCGGGCGGCTGAACTGTTCCAGCAGACGCTGGGCGGGCCGGAAGGCGTCCGGATCCGGTTGGGCAAGCGAATTCCGGCAGGCAGCGGACTGGGCGGTGGAAGCTCCGACGCCGTGGCGGTTCTGGCAGCCCTGCAGCGCCTGACCGGGCTGGGCTCGGCGCGCGATCTGGAGATCATGGCCGCCGAACTCGGGTCAGACACCGTGCTCTTCCTGTACGGAGGGCTCGCGCTGTGCACCGGCAGGGGTGAACGGGTGGAGCGGCGCAGTATGTCCCGCGGCTACTCGCTGGTCATCGCGCGGCCCGAGGAATCCGTCTCAACCCGGGATGCCTACGGCGGGCTCGGTCCCGCTGATTTCACCAGCGGCAAGAGCATGGACACGCTTCTCGCAGCCCTGGAATCAGGCGCTGAACCCGGCGAACTGGCGCCGCTGCTGGTCAACGGCTTCAGCCGCAGCGTGGGCGCGCATTGTCAGGCTATCCCGCGCCTGAGGGACTGCATGGTTGGTCTCGGGGTGCGGGGAGCGCTGATGACCGGCTCGGGCTCTGCGGTCTATGGACTGGCGGACGACGACGCACATGCGGACAGTCTTGCGGAATCACTGCGGAAACAGGGATACTGGGCGGTTGCGGCCCGCACTGTTCCGGCGGGCTACGAGTTCATGGAGGGTCCCCATGTCTGAGAAGACACCCGTGGTCGTGCTGGCGGCAGGGCATATCTCCACGAGTCTCGCGAGGGCCACTGGCGCGGCGGCCAAGGGCATGATCGAGGTAGGCGGGCGGCCGATCATCGACCGGCTTCTGGAGGGTCTGGAAGGAGCAAAGCTGGCGGGGGAGGTGTGCGTGGTCTGCGCCGAGAACTCGCCGCTCATCGAACACGTGGGCGAGCGGGCAGTGGAGTGCAAGGGCGAGACCATCGTGGACAGCCTGCGTTGCGGGCTGGAAGCGCTGGGTCGACCGGAGCGCATCTTGATAGTGACGGGCGACCTTCCGCTCTTGAGCGCAGAATCGGTGGACCATTTCCTCGGGCAGGTCTTGCATTCGGACGCCTCAATCGTATATTCTGTAGTTGCCAAACGCGACTGTGAGCGGGTGTTGCCCGGTGGCAGGCGGACGTACTTCCGGCTGCTCGACGGCGTTTTCACGGGTGGTAACATCGCCGTCATGCGTCGGGAGTTCCTGGATGAGCAGGGGCAACAGCTCGAAAGAGCGTTCTCCATGCGCAAGAACCCCCTGGCATTGTCGGCGCTCCTGGGCTGGGGTTTCGTTTTTCGGTTCGTCGCCGGGCGGCTGTCCCTGGCGCAGATTCTGGCGCGCGCCGGCGCGATTCTTGGTGCTGACGTGGACGCGGTGATCTCGCCCTACCCTGAAGTCGGGTTCGATGTGGACAAGCCGGGGCACATCGCCACCGTGGAAGCCCTGATTGCCCGCTCGATGCCTTGACCGTCCAGGGTGACCCGGGGCGGCTCTCGCTGGGGCGTCGCCAAGCGGTAAGGCACGGGACTTTGGATCCCGCACTCGCAGGTTCGAATCCTGCCGCCCCAGCCAATGACTGGTTTTCAGCGGGGGTTCAGCCGTCGACAACGCTTGTCGCACATGCCGCGCGAGGCCCTGGCCGCCTGGGATAGCCCCTCAAGGCGGTCCAGCGCGCGGTTTCATGACAGGACACAGGGGTGGCCATCCGTGCAGTACGGTCCGCTCAAAATCTTCTCTGGCAATGCTAGCCCTGAACTGGGCCGCCGCATCGCCGAGATCCTTGGCCAGCCTCTAGGTGACATGGAGGTCGGCCGGTTCTCGGACGGTGAGGTCCAGGTCAAGATCAACGACAGCGTGCGCGGCGCTGACGTGTTCCTG
>JAGPGE010000712.1 GCA_018056145.1 Armatimonadota bacterium | reverse complement strand
CGGGAGACTCGGGCGACGGGGCACGGTAGAAGACGCCCGACATGGGCGCCAGGATCGGCGTGAGGTTCTCCGGGACCGCCGGCCCAATGGGCGCATGTGCGCCCAGCTCAACCGGGCCAGCGACGCCGCCCGCGACCACAACCGCGGGTGGGTCGAGACGCTTGATGAGCGTCTGCTGCTCGCCCATCTGGACCTCGATCTCCGCGAGGTTCTCGTTCTCGGCGAGGGACAGCAGCCATTGGATGTCGGAGTCGTCGATAGGCATGGGCGTCTCCCGCGGGCACGGCCTGCGCTGACTTGCAGGCCTGATCTGATGCCCATAAAACCTTAGCGACGGGGAGGCCCGCCGCTATCAGTCAGAAAGCGATGAGGATATCTGGTAGCGGGGGAGGGATTTGAACCCCCGACAACGCGGGTATGAACCGCGTGCTCTAACCACTGAGCTACCCCGCCACTCAATCGCTACTTGCGCTTGCGCTTCTTCTTCTTTGCCTTCTTGCGACGAGCCTCTTCCTCTTCCAGCCGCTTCGCCTCGATCTCGCGCTGGATGTTGCGCGTGACCTGCTCGTCGAACTCGCGAAGAGGGGCTCGGTCGAACGCAGACAATGCCTTGTAATCAACGCTGTACTTGCTCATAACCAGCCTCCAGGACGGATAGAATAGCGATCTTGCGCCCCGGAGTCAACCGCTTTCTGGAGTCGGGGTCTGACCGCGAAAAGTGGGTGGGGGCATACCAACCGAGCACGGTCCCCTCATCGACCCCGCGCCCCAATGCCGCGCGCTTGCCCTGGCATCATATCCCGCTTCGCGGGCGCGAAGGCAACTCTCAGGACCCAAAGGCGCGGAAATGCTCAGGCCAGCGATCAGATGACGGGCGATTACCCACAAAACCGAGTCCGACCCCTGGAGTCCCCGGCGCCGCGTGGACCAGACAGCCTCGAGGCAGCCGAACTACCCCGCCGGCTCCTCGACTGCCGGTCCGGACAATTGCAAGAAACGCTGGACGTGAGCGTTCTTCATCAGACCCGCGCGCATATCGCGCATGAGGGCGAATACCTTCTGCTCTTTCAGCATCTGGGCGATGCTGTCCTTCACTTCCTCGAAGGGCGCGGTGCGCTCGTTCTGGCGATCTTCCCGCTTGACGATATTATGCAGGCCCTGGAAGAGCACGACCGGGCTGATGTCGCCATCCTGCTCGAGCGCCATGGCGGCCTGCATGAGGGGGCTGCCGTCGTCGGTGCGGTAACCGATCTCGCCACCGGTCTTCATGGTGTACGGGTTGATGTTGAACTCCCGCGCCGCGTCGCCCCAGGTCTTCTCGCCGGTGGCGATCATCTGCCGGACCTGCTCAGCCTGTTCCTTGGTCTTCAGGGAGATGACGCTGATTTTCACACGGGTCGGCTCCCGGAACTGGTCGCGGTTCTTCTCGTAGAAGGCGCTGACGTCGGCTGCGGAGACCGTTGCCTGGTCCTCAACCATCTTGCGCAGGAGGACCTGGGTGCGCATTCGGGCCCGGAGATTGGGGATGGTCATGCGGCGCGTGGCCAGCCAGACCTGAAACGGCTCGCACTGTCCGGCCTGGGCGCCCTCGTCCATGCTGGTCTGCATGGCCAGCACTTCCTTGTCAATCTCCTCATCCGTGGCGGTGACATTGGCGTTCCTGGCCGCCTGCTCGATAACAAGGGCCTGGATCATCTCATCCAGCACTTGCTTGCCGTACCAGTCGACCAGCGTGTCCTGGAACTGCTTCTCGGTAATCGGTTCGGTGTTCACCTGGGCAACCGGGTCCACGGCGAAGGCCGGAACCAGGAGGGTCAGTGTGAGTGCGAGCATTGTGAGCGTGCGAATCATTGGGTTCTCCTGCAGTCAGATGATGGCTGTGCGGGCCAGTCCAGGCCCCTGGTTATCAGACGCCTCTCAGGCGTCAGGGTTCGCAGCGACTGTTGCGGGGCCGGAAGCCCGGGCCTTGATGTCAGGGCCGATGCGCACCACCACGCGGGAACCGGTGATCTCCGCGGGGGTGCCGAGGTCCCTGCTCAGGTCCCGCAGGCGACGCGCGATCTTCAGCGCCCGCTCCTTTTCCGGGTAGACCGGCCCCAGGCGGGAGCGCTCAATCCAGATGGGCGTGGCCTTGATCTGCCACTGCCCGCCCTCTTTCCACCACAGTTCGAAGAGGGCGCTTTCCATGCGCTCGCCTTCGCGCTGGTCGAACACGAAGTTGCCCATGCTGTACAGAATCGGGCGGTTCTTGTAGGCGCCGATGCCCTGGAGGGTGTGGGGGTGGTGGCCCAGGATGCAGTCGGCCCCGGCGTCGATGAGCGCCAGCGCGGTCTTGCGCTGCCGGTCGCTGCGCCCTGCGTGGTACTCCTCGCCCCAGTGTACCGAGACGAAGAGGATGTCGCAGCGCTTGTCGGTGCGGCGCACCTGCTCCATGACCGCTTCGGGGTCCTCGTCAATCTTGCAGTAGGACCCGTGCTCGAAACTCAGGTCAGTGTACGCCAGGAAGCCCACTTTCAGGCCTGACACATGGAAGATGACGGGCTCCCAACTTCGCTCGCGCTCGCGGTTCGCCCCGACATAGGCGATGTTGTTCTCGTCAAGGCAGTCGAGGGTGTTGAGCACTCCCTCGCGCCCGGCGTTGAGGGAGTGGTTGTTCGCGAGAGAGACCACGTCGATGCCGCCGTCAACGAGGACTTTGACGGTGGCCGGATCCGCCCGAAAGCAGCAGTTCGCCGGGTCATGCGGCCCGGTTCTCGATAGCGGGCATTCCAGGTTCGCGAAGGTGAGGTACGGCGCGCGCAGCTGGTCGCGGACCTTCGCGAGAATGGACTCCGGGCCGTTTGCGCGGATGCGCTTGCCCACGCTGCGGTCCAGCATGATGTCGCCGACGGCGGCCATCCAGAGCATCTTCCGGGGCTCGGGCGCCGGTTCAGCGCTGAGTGCGGCGGCAGGGGTGAGGGCGACCGCGGCGGCATCGGCTGATGCGGCAGCCTGGGGCTGCGGCTTGTCTCCGCACCCGCAAAGGCAGCACAAGAGCACACCGAGAGCAGCCGCGCAGATCGGGATAGCCCGGCGCAGGGAGGACCTGGTACCCATTCGCCACCTCCATCGAGGGCGCGTGACCCGGCCATGATACGCGAGTTGGGAGAGCGCGTCAAACGGGTGCGCGCGCGCGTGAGGTTTCAGAAAGCTCGCTGAAATACCTTGACAATAATACGCTAAAGCATTATACTAACCATAGAAACAGGGCACTGCCCGTGATTACAGTCAAGTGGAGGGATTGCTATGCGCACCGACCCTTGGAACAC
>JAGPGE010000711.1 GCA_018056145.1 Armatimonadota bacterium | reverse complement strand
GGTCGCCGAAGTCGCTGCCGCGACCGGCCGCAAGCCCAAGGAGATCGTGGAGCTGACCGAGGCCCTGCACGAGTCCAACCCCATGCTCGGTCACCGTGGCTGCCGTCTGGGCGTCACGTTCCCCGAAATCTACGAGATGCAGGTCCGGGCCATCTTCGAGGCCGCCTGCGAACTGAAGAAGAAGGGCTTCAACCCCATTCCCGAGGTCATGATCCCGCTGGTCAGCCTGCAGGGCGAACTCGAGATCTGCTTCGAGTACACCAACCGCGTGGCGCAGGAAGTCATGGCGAAGAAGGGCGTCGAGGTTGAGTACATGATCGGCACGATGATCGAGCTCCCGCGCGCTTGTCTCGTGGCCGACAAGCTTGCCGGCATCGCCCAGTTCTTCAGCTTCGGGACTAACGACCTGACCCAGACCACCTTCGGGTTCAGCCGCGACGACGTGGAGGGCAAGTTCTTCGGCGACTACGTCGCGAAGCGCATCTTCCAGGTCAGCCCCTTCGAGACCCTTGATGTCCAGGGCGTTGGCAAGCTCGTGGACATGGCCTGCAAGGATGGGCGCGCCGCGAATCCCAAGCTCGAGCTCGGCATCTGCGGCGAGCACGGCGGCGACCCGCATTCCGTGGAGTTCTGCCACAATGTGGGCCTCGACTACGTCTCCTGTTCGCCGCTGCGCGTGCCCATCGCCCGGCTTGCCGCCGCTCAGGCCGCGATCAAGTCCAGCGGCCACAAGGGCGCCGTGGGCGAGTAACAGCCTGTCACACGGGGGCACGGAGGTTCTCTACCACCGTGCCCCTTCTTTCTGAATCTTCTGGAAGAGGGTGGAGAGCATGACGTACATCGAGAGCATTCGCGCCCGCGAGATCATGGATTCGCGCGGCAATCCCACCGTCGAAGTGGACGTTGAGCTGTCCGGTGGCGCACGGGGACGCGCAGCGGTTCCGTCCGGCGCATCCACCGGCGAGCGCGAGGCGCTGGAACTGGTGGACGGCGACAAGAGCCGCTACCTGGGCAAGGGACGCCTCCAGGCTGTCGCCAATGTCAATGAGAAGATCGCGCCTGAACTCGTGGGCTGGGACGCCACCGACCAGGTCGCCATCGACAAGATGATGATCGAGATGGACGGCACCGAGAACAAGTCCAATCTCGGCGCCAACGCGATCCTCGGCGTCTCCCTGGCTGTCGCCAAGGCCGCAGCGGACGCCTTCGACCTGCCGGTGTACCAGTACATCGGTGGCGTCAACGCCAAGACCTTGCCCGTGCCGATGATGAACATTCTCAATGGTGGGCAGCATGCCGCGAACAACGTGGACCTGCAAGAGTTCATGATCATGCCCGTAGGCGCCTGCTGCTTCGCCGAGTGCCTGCGTTGGGGCGCCGAAGTGTTCCATGCCCTGGCCAAGGTTCTCAAGGAGCGCGGGCTGGCTTCCGGCGTGGGCGATGAGGGTGGCTTCGCGCCGAACCTCGAGTCCAACGAGGACGCCCTGAAGGCGATCATGGAGGCCATCGAGAAGGCCGGGTATTCCGCCGGCGACCAGATCCGCATCGCCCTGGACCCCGCCGCCAGTTCGTTCTATGACTCCTCCAAGGGCCGCTACGTGCTGTCCGGCGAGGGCCGCGAACTCACCTCCGACGAGATGATCGGTTACTATTCGGCTCTTGTGGACAACTATCCGATCATTTCCATCGAAGACGGCCTGGATGAGAATGACTGGGAGAGCTGGCCGAAGCTGCGCGCCGCCATCGGCGACCGCGTGCAGATCGTCGGCGACGACCTCACCGTCACCAACACCAAGTACCTGAAGCGCGCCATCGACGAGAAGGCCATCAACTCGATCCTGATCAAGGTCAACCAGATCGGCTCGCTCACCGAGACGCTGGATGCCATCGAGATGGCCAAGCGCGCACAGATGACCGCCGTGGTGTCCCACCGCAGCGGCGAGACCGACGACTCCACCATTTCGCACATCGTGGTGGGGACCAATGCCGGGCAGATCAAGACCGGCGCGCCGTCGCGCATGGACCGGGTCGCCAAGTACAACGAGCTTCTCCGCATCGAGGAGCAGCTTGGTTCCGTGGCCATCTACCCGGGCCTGTCGGCGTGGTACAACCTGGGCTAGAGCCCGGCAACAGACCGAAGCGAACACGAGCGGCCGTCCTGAGACATCGGGACGGCCGCTCTGCATGTGGCGCCGCCGGACCGCCGCACAACGGCCTTGACTTTGCCCCTCCCATTCGTATAATTGACACAAGTGGTCCGTCTCGCAACGTCGAGAATGGGTCGGGGAGGGGAAGCGCAGTGATTACCCTCAGGTCCAGGATCCAGGTTCACACCCGCCCGGAAGAGCGCACCCGGCACGGATTCCTGCCGGTGCGAGTCGCCCCCCCCCCGCACCCCCTCTCAGACGACCTCCTCACAGCCGCCACCTGACAGTCGTACCTGCTGACCACATACACGGCGCGAGAGGTGAGAGGAATGTACCGAGTCAGCGTAGGAGTTCTGGTTGTGCTGTCGGTTGCGAGTATGGCGTATGCGGAGACCTACATGAACTGGTGACCCAGTCCGAACCCATTGGCGGCCACTGTCGGCGGATACGTGACCATTGCGGGGGGACAGACTCTCAACTACCTGGTAACGTCGACCGACAAGGACAGCGCGGACATCATGGAAGAAGGGGAGCCGACGGGGCACGGGGTCTTCATTGACCCCAGTTGGTGGGTGAGTGCGGACGGCAAACCCCTGATCGAGAGTTGCCAGGGAGGCTGGGGCTGGAGTGTGTACCTGATCGGCACAGACGGTGTCACGGGCACCTACACATACCAGTTCGTCGGGTGCGCCTTCCCTTGGGTGGAGTCCGTAGCTTTCCAGGCCGTGGATCGCTGGTGGTTCGACGATCAGGGGATGCACATGCCCGCCGACGAGGGGAGCCGCAACGATGACGAGGTGGGCCCCTATTCGAAGCCAGTGGAAGTCACGCCCTGCCGCGGCTGGGTGTACGGCACCGTGAAGGGGCCCGGCGGCGAAGGGATCTCCGCACACGTCGAACTCTACCAGTACGGACAGCCTACCGGGTACGCGGCCGACACCGACAACGGAGGGACGTACCAGATCCGCATGGTCTGGCCCGGTGGGTACGTCGCCAAGACTGATGCCATGATGGGCGGTGAGACGAATGTCACTGTGACCGCTGGCCAGGGGGCGCAGGCGGACATAACCGTTCAGGGAATGATGGGTGGCGGGTAACAGGCTCTCGCCGGAACGCCGGAGCGGCTATTGGACCTGTTCAGGGGCGGGGACGGGCCCTAGAT
>JAGPGE010000710.1 GCA_018056145.1 Armatimonadota bacterium | reverse complement strand
GGACGGCGGGTCGGTCATCGTGGACACTGGCGCGGTGCGGTTCGCGATCGATTCCCGGGGACAAGTCTCGGACCTGCGGACCCCGGAAGGTTGCGGATTCGACGGCGCCTGCAGCACCTCGATGAGCACCAGCGAGGGTGGAATGTTCTCCACGAGCACGGGCGATGCGCCGGCGCAAGTTGTCATCGAAGAGAACGGCCCCCTGCGGACGGTGATCTTCACCGCGCGCGACATGCTGGCTGAGGATGGTGGAGACTCTTTCCGCGTCGAACAGCGCATTGAGGCCTGGCGCGGATCCCCGCTGGTTGTCATCCACCACACCTTCATCAATGACGTGGGCCAGGAGTGGACCGAGGTCGAGCGCATGTCGCTTACGGTCCCGGCTTCGGCGCAGTGGCGGGCTCTCGTGGAGAACGGGGAGCCCGTTGGGGTGTCAGTGAAGCTGCAGCAGCGTTTCGATGGCGAGTACACGGCGGGTGACGCCGTGGTGAAGGGGCGCCTTACGGGCACGGTCCTGCCCGACGCCGACGCCGCCTGCGCCGTCTCCCTGCGTGACATGTGGCAGCAGTACCCGAAGGCGCTCTCAGCCACAGATGACGCGCTCCAGATCGACCTGTGCCCGGACTTCGATCCTGGCCTCTACGACGCATTCCCCTTCGAGAAGGAGGGCCATCATCTCTACTATTACCTGCTGAACGGGCGCTACAAGCTGCGGCAGGGCATGGCGAAAACCCACGAACTGCTCCTGTGCCCGGCGCCGGCGGAGACCCGGGAGGCGCTCTGCCAGGCGTTCCAGCGCCCGCCGCTGCTCACAGCGCCGCCCGACTGGTACTGCTCCAGCCGGGCCTTCTACGATGTGGCTCCGCGGAATGAGGAGTTGTTCCAGGCCTACGAGCAAGCGGTCGACAAGAACATCGCCGAGTACATCAAGGGCATGGAGCGCCAGCACGACTTCGGGATGATGAACTACGGCGACTGGTACGGGGAGCGCGGCGCCAACTGGGGCAACGAGGAGTACGACACCCAGCATGCCTTCCTATTGGAGTACATCCGCTCCGGCAATCCCGACGCCTTCTTCCTGGGACATTCGCACGAGTTGCACAATCGCGACATCGACACAGTCCAGTGGGCGAGTGATCCGAAGGCAGTGGGTGGCGTCTACATCCACCAGATGGGCCACGTTGGCGGCTACTACACGGAATCGGTGCCGGGTACACTGGGCATCCCCCGCGCGGGATACACCGTCAGTCACGCCTGGAGCGAGGGGCATTTCGACCACTACTTCCTCACCGGGGATCCGCGCTCGCGCGAAACCGGCGTCGCGGTCACTGACTTCTTCGCCGACAAGTCCCTGGGGCGGCCATATGACTTCGCAAGCTGCCGCGATCCCGGCTGGCATCTCATCATGAACGCCGCCGCGCTGGCCGCGACCAACGATCCGTACTACCTGAACGCCTCGCGGGCCATCGTCGACCGTGTACTGGAGACCCAGGACACTGTTCCGCGGCCCCTGCCCGAGTACCAGCGGGAGCCAGGGCGCACTCACCAGCTTGGCGGCTGGTCGCGGATGATGGTCCCGGGCCACTGCCTGTGCGAGCCCCGGCACCAGGGCAATGCGGGCTTCATGGTGGCGGTGCTCCTGTCCGGGCTCAAGTACTACCACGACGTGACCGAGGACCCGGCGGTGAAGCAGGCGATCATCCTGGGCGCGCGCAATCTCATCGAGGAAACCTACTCCGAAGAGGTCCACGGGTTCCGGTACACGTCGTGCCCGGCGACGCGCTACGTGCCTGGCGCATCACCGCTGATGGTCGAAGGCATCGCGCGGGCGTACATGTGGACCCGCGACCCTATGCTGCTGGACTCCATCACTACCGCCTTGTCCCTGGGAGCGGGCGGCAGCGGCTATGGTAAGAGCTTCAGCATGTACTACCGCTGCGCTCCTCGAGTGCTGGCTGATCTGGCGGCCTGCGGCCTAACCCTAGAGGAACGCATGACGCTTCCAAAGGCGGAGTTCAAGGCCCCCGACTGGCTGGCGGCGCTGCCCGAGAACCGGCGCATTGTTCTCCAGGCCGAGAAATTCACGGGCCAGGGCGGGGGAGAGGTGGCCGAGAAGGACGACCGGCAGGGCTGCTGGGGCACGATGATCACTCAGTGGCATGCGGATATTGGCCACTGGCTGGAGTGGGAGTTCGAGGTGCCCGAGGATGCCGAGTACCGTATCTGCTTCCGATACGCCAGCGGTAGTGAGAATGCGCCGCGGCGGAAGGTGGAGATCGACGGGAATCTGCCGACCGAAGCCGCGGAGTCCGTCACATTCCCCCTCACCGGGGGGTACGCATCGGCCGCGTCCGACTGGAAATACGAGTGGCTCCGGGATGGAGCCGGCCAGGACGTGCGGGTTCCCCTGACGGCCGGGAAACACCGCCTGCGCATGACGAACCTGGGCGACGGCATGGGGCTGGACTTCGTGGTCTTGGTGAGGGACTGACGGGAGCTTCGCAAGCGGGGACGGACGACTCACCCGGAGCAAGTGGAAGACTCTCTTGCGGCCAGTCGCGGGGTGTGCGCGTCGTCCAGCGCACGGGGCCCCACGAGGCCCCAGATGAGTCACACGGCCCTCCCGAGCCACCCCCGGCGGTCGTTCCGAGGCGGAATGCATCCGGCTGGGACGGGCACTGCATTCGGCGCCCGTCCCCGCTGTTAGACGCGAGTCAGCCGGCCCGGCCAGTGATATAGCGCTCGGTTCGCTCATCTTTGGGCGCGCGGAACAACTGCTGTGTCGGGCCACTCTCGATGAGATGCCCGGTGCGGCTGTCGTCGATCCAGAAGAACGCCGCGTATTCGGACACGCGCGCCGCCTGCTGCATGTTGTGGGTCACGATGATGATCGTGTACTCCGGGACGAGTTCCTTCATCAAGTCCTCGATGCGGTAGGTTGCGATGGGGTCCAGCGCGGAGCATGGCTCGTCCATGAGCAGTATCTCCGGCTCCACCGCAAGCGCCCGGGCGATGCATAGGCGCTGCTGCTGGCCCCCCGACAGGGACATGGCGTTGATCCGCAGCTTGTCCTTGACCTCCTCCCACAACCCCGCGCGCGCAAGACATCGCTCCACATGGTCGTGCAGTCTCCGCCCCCTGTACAGACCGTGCATGCGCGGGCCCCAGGCCACGTTCTCGAAAACTGAAGCGGGGAAGGGATTGGGCTTCTGGAAAACCATGCCCACCCGCTTGCGTAATCGCATGAC
This sequence comes from Armatimonadota bacterium, assembly GCA_018056145.1. Classification (GTDB taxonomy): domain Bacteria; phylum Armatimonadota; class Zipacnadia; order Zipacnadales; family JABUFB01; genus JABUFB01. The sequence continues at coordinate 61 of JAGPGE010000710.1, read as the reverse complement.
GTTGACCCCGGGAGCGTAGACAGCCTGGTCATCGATGTAGAGTTGCCCCTGGAATCGGGCC
>JAGPGE010000046.1 GCA_018056145.1 Armatimonadota bacterium | reverse complement strand
GCCGGTGCGGGCGCGATGGGCGGCGCGGGCGGCGGAATGCCCGGTATGATGGGGCCTGGCGGAATGGCTCCCGGGCCCATGGGCCCCTGATCGCTGACTAGCGCTGTTACCCCTGGGTTTGTGGACGCTCCCCGATTGGGGGGCGTCCACGGTTTTCCCCCGGCTCTCAGACCAACATCAGCGGGAAGGAAACCGGGTATCACCGTCGAAGGATACGGTGATGCCACGAGGCTCCGTGCGCCTGCTCACCGGCGATGCGGGAGCCACCCCGATCGCACCCGCGGACTGTCACACAATGGATAACGATTCCACAAAAGAAGAAATCAGGCGCAGCGTCCGTATTGAGGACGTCGTCTCCGAACACGTCCCCCTTCAGCGGGCCGGGCGGAGGCTCAAGGCCTGCTGCCCGTTCCACCAGGAGAAGACCCCGTCGTTCTATGTGAACCCGGACCTGGGGCTCTACAAGTGCTTCGGATGCGGCGTGGGCGGCGATCTTTTCGATTTCGTGATGCGCATCGAGCACATCACCTTCCCGGAAGCCGCCGAGCGGCTGGCCGAGAGGGCGGGTCTCCAGTGGCAGTCCTCCCCGGGCGACGAGGCCCGGGCGAAACGCAGCCAGCTGGCGCGCCGGGCAAACCAGATCGCGGCGGACTTCTTCGAGCAGACGCTGCATTCACGCGAAGGCAAGGTCGGTCTGGATTACCTGCTGGGGCGCGGGTTCTCGGAAGCGATCATCCGCCATTTCCGGCTTGGGTATGCCCCGGATGCCTGGGATGCCCTCCTGCGCCACCTGCGGCAGAGGGGCATCGATCCCGTGGTCGCCGCCGAAGCCGGTCTCGCGAAAGAAGGCGCTAGCGGCGGGCACTATGACGTGTTCCGCAACCGCGTCATGTTCCCGATCATCGACTCGGGCAATCGCATTATTGGCTTCGGTGGGCGCGCGCTGTCTGCCGATGACCCGGCCAAGTACCTGAACACGCCGGACACGCCGATGTTCAAGAAGGGCCGGAACGTTTACGCGCTGAACCTTGCCGGAGCCGCCATCAGCCGCGCGAAGCAGGCGATTCTGGTGGAGGGCTACACCGATGTGATCGCCCTGCATCAGGCAGGGATCGAGAACGTGGTGGCGTGTCTGGGCACCGCGCTGACCCAGGACCATCTTAGCTTGCTGAGCCGGTACGCCGAGGAGATCATCCTCGCCTACGATGCCGACGCGGCGGGGATGAACGCGGCAGCGCGCAATATCCCGATGCTGGAACGGTGCCCGGCGCAGGTGAGCATTGTCCTTCTGCCACCCGGCCTGGACCCGGACGAGTGCGTGCGCGAACGTGGCCCGCAGGCGTTCCTAGAGGTGCTCAAGGACCGCCGGGCTCCGGTCGAGTACGAAATAGACCTTCTGTTCGCGCAGTACCGCGACCGCGGTCCCGAAGGGGTCGCGATGGCTGCCCGGCAGGTGGTGGATGTGCTCCTGCGCGTGCCCGACCGGGCGAGGCAGGACGAGTACCTCGCACGGGCAGCCGATCACTGGGGCGAGGGCAATCCCGGGCGCACCTCAGCGATGCAGGGATCGCTCAAGATGGAGTTGCGCCGGCGAGCCGCGGAGCGGGGCGGGGCAGGGCCGAGAGCCCGGGCAGACTCACCGCGAGACAGGGCCTACCAGATAGAGGCGGTATCGCGGCTTGCAGCCAAAGTGCCGGACTGGGTGCTCACCGCGGAACGCCAGCTGCTGCGGGCGGCGCTCACGGACGAGCGTCTCGCGCGCGATGTGTTCGCATCCGTGGACGCGGACCGATTCTCGGACGGGCCTCACCAGACGATCGCCCGTGCCGTGGCCGAGCGGATCGGATCAGGACAGCCATGGGCCCCGGCCGAGGTCATTGAGCACCTGCGGGATGATGAGGCGGCCTACGAGACGGCACTGCAGTTCGCCATGGATGAACTGTCTGAGGAGGAGCAGGAGGTAATACCCACAGACATCGCGAACTTACGGACTTACCACGAGAGTGGTCGCTATCGCGGCCACTACGAAGTGCCCGTGGACGACGAGCTGCCCCCTCCGGCGCCGGTGGAGGATTTCGAGGAGTTGCGCCGCAAAGTAATCGCGAAGATCAACGCTGGGGAGGATTCCCCGGACGATCCGGACATTATCCTTTTCCAGCAGTGGGTGACCCGCATGCGCGGCGCAGGCGCCAGTTAGTCTATGCGCTGTATGCCCGCGCAGCCCGTGACGCCAGCTGAGAAGGTGTCCACGGGCCCGGTCCGTCAGAGGGCGTGTTTCTTGCAGGTGAGGGCGGACCGTTCTACAGGTGTTGTCAGACGAAGGGAGTTGAAGTAACTTGGCAGAGGGGAAGAACCCGGACAACCAGGAGATACCGGAGATCCAGGGGTTGCTCCGTAAAGGCCGCCGCAACGGCTTCGTCACCTATACCGAGATCCAGGACAGTCTCTCCGAACTCGAGGACCTCGACACCGAGGACATCGAGGAGATCTACCGTGTGTTCCTGGATGCGGGTATTCGCATCGTGGACGAGGATGAAGAGGAAGAAGACGTGGAGGAGATCGGTGAGGAAGAGCTGGACGAACTCGAGGATGTACCCATCGACGACTCGGTCCGCATGTACCTGCGGGATATCGGCCGCGTTCCCCTGCTCACCGCGCAGCAGGAAGTCGCGCTGGCTCGCCGCATCCAGAAAGGTGATGGAGAGGTCACCTTCGACCCGGTCCGCAATGCCCTGGTCTTCACACCCAACGAGCGCCTGGAGCCGAACACTGTCTACACGGTGACCGTCAAGGGCGGCGACAGTGGCGTCTATGATCTCCTGGGGCGTCCGCTGGAGCAGGATTTCGTCTGGTCATATCGCGTGGCGGGCGCCGAGGCCGCTCTCCAAGTGACCTCCACGAACCCCGGCGACGGGGCGACGGACGTGGAGGCCGAGACCCGGATCTACGTGCATCTGAACGATGCCGTTGACCCATCAACGCTGGTTCCCGAGAACGTCCGCCTCGCCGACGACAAAGGCCGCGCCGTGGCCGGGCAGGTCGTGCCCGGGGCTCGACCCTGGTCGTTGGTGTTCGTGCCCGATGAACCCCTGGTGCATCGCAACCGGTTTACGCTGACGATTGCCGGAGGCGCGCGGGGATTGCGTGGCGAGCGCGGGAGAATGCTGCCCGAGGACTACACGGTGCATTTCGAGACAGTCGCCCGGAAGGCAGCGCCGCGGGCGATCTCGTCCGTCCCGCCCCACGGAGCCGTCGACGTTCCGGCGGGCACCCGGGTCAGCGCAGATATGGATCGCCGGCTGGATCCGAAGACCGTGAACGCCAAGACCGTATCGGTCGTGGATGCAATCGGCAATCGCGTCAACGGCATCGTGCACTATGACGACGAACTGCGCCGAATCACCTTCGTGCCGGCGGCGCCTCTGGAAGCCCACATGCGGTATACGTTCACCGTGGCTGCGGGCAAGAAGGGCGTCGTCGGGGTGACCGGTTACGCACTGCAGGAAGAGTACAGCATCGACTTCGACACTTGCTCGGAGCATGCGCCGCTCAAGGTCATCGCGTGCCAGCCCACCCAGGGAGCCCGCGGCGTCTCGCACAGGCCGCCCATCGAGGCGCGGTTCAACCAGCAGATAGACCCGGGAAGCATCGATCCGAGCTCGATGAAGGTCAAGGATGAGGAAGCCGTCAAGGCTCTGGCGGAGGCCAACGTGCGGCTGGTCGTCAGCATCGCCCGGAAATACACCGGTCGGTCCTCCATGAGTTTCCTGGACCTGATTCAGGAAGGCAACATGGGCCTGATGCGCGCGGTGGAGAAATTCGACTACCGCAAGGGTTACAAGTTCAGCACATACGCGACATGGTGGATCCGCCAGGCCATCACACGCGCCATCGCCGACCAGGGCCGAATCATCCGCATTCCGGTGCACATGGTCGAGACGATCAACCGCCTCGTGAAGACCTCGCGGCAACTCCTTCAGCAACTGGGACGGGAACCGACCCTGGAGGAAGTGGCGGCGGAGATGGATATGCCGCTGGAGCGCGTCAGCGAGATCCGGAGAATCGCTCCGGAGCCACTGTCTCTGGAGGCGCCCGTCGGTGAAGAGGAAAACAGCCACCTGGGCGATTTCGTGCCGGATGACGAGATCTACACTCCGGTGGACGCCGCATCCAACCTGGTCCTGCGTGAGCAGCTTGAGAAAGTGCTGGAGCAGCTGAGCGAGCGCGAGCGCGAGGTGCTCAAGCTGCGCTTCGGCCTGGAAGACGGGTACTCGCGGACCCTCGAAGAGGTCGGCCATATTTTCGAGGTCACCCGGGAACGCATCCGCCAGATCGAGGCGAAGGCGCTGAAGAAGCTGCGACATCCGGGCCGCAACCGCCGCCTACGCGACTATATCGAGTGATTCCGCAGGCGTCGGGTCGTCCTGCACGGCCCTTGCCTGGGTCGCGCGGGTCTGGGTATACTTACGGTCCAGTCACAGGTGGGCCCGTAGCTCAGCGGTTAGAGCAGTCGGCTCATAACCGATTGGTCGCTGGTTCGAATCCGGCCGGGCCCACCAGAACGATGACATGCGTTGCCACTCCACGCCGTGTCGGACACCGGTTTCCGGGGAGTGGCTTGTTTGTTACGCAGCGCCACTTGGCCCGCCGCCCTCCGAGCGCGGGTGTGGGTGTGGTGAGAGCTTTCCATGATCCCGATCATTGCAGAGCACATCAAGACGCACCGGCACCAGCTGCGAAAGCACGCGCTGTTCATCGGGTCCACGGTGCGCATTCCCCCTGACGACGTTCAGATCGACAAGGCAATCGAACGCGCGGCGCTGGAGTGGGCCGGCGACAGAGTGGCAGGCTACGAGGAAGACGAACGGGCACGCGAGGCCCTGCGGCTCTTCGCCGAGAGTGTCACGGAACACGACGTGCGCTGCAAGCTGCTTGAGGAAGTGCTCGGGTCCGAAGCCAGGCCCGCGGAAGGTCACGTTCGCCTGGCGCGCCTCATCAAGGACGGCTACTACTCCTCGGTCTTCCTGTCGGAACCCGATGACATGCTGGAACGCGCCCTACGCGCGCAACACATGGAGCCCGGCAAGGACTACCACCTGCTTGTTGCGGGAGTGGAAGACCCAAAGGATATCCGCATCGCCCTTGAGGAATCCACCCGCATCTCCATCGTCAAATGCGGTGGCGACCTCCACCAGCGGTTCCTGCCCGTCTCCACGGAAGAAATAACCGAGGTCGCAAGGAGCCTGGAGACGGTCCTGGGTGAAGTGTTCAAGCTCTTTAGTGTTTTCGTCGCCATGTCGGACCGCGACACCCCCTTCCTGGAGCGCATTCCACGCGAAGGCGGCAAGATCTTCTGGATCAACCGCATGATCCCCATGGCCGACGCCGAACTCTACGACGAGTTGCGCATCGAAAACCCCGCCAGCGCCGAGTATCACCGCTACCAGCCCCACGTCATGGCGCTGCTGGAAGCCCGGCACTCTTCCCGGCACCTGCTGTGCCGCGAGCCCGGGTCCTTCAATGATTTCTTCGCCAAGCTGCACGGGCGTCTTGTCAGGCACCGCAGGCGGGATCGTGGCGGACGCCGGGACATGACTGTCCTGCGTGGCGGCCCCTTCCGGTTCCTGGACCATTTCAACGCCGAGGACGAAGACTTCTACTTTGGGCGCGAGGCCGACGTCAGTGCTGTGGTGGAGAAAATCCACAAGAAGCCGCTCACGGTGCTGTTCGGCACCAGCGGCATCGGCAAGACCTCGCTGCTGCGCGCCGGCGTGTTCAACGCTCTGCGGAAGGAGACAGAGGAAGCAGACACCGATGAGCAGCGCCCGTGGCTGGTTGTCTATGCACGGGTGGGTGATGACCCCCGCGTCAGCATCCAGCAGGCGATCATCGCGGCGGTGGAGGAGACAGGGTTCGATACCCGACAACTGGCTGCCGCTGAGAGCTGCTCGGCTCTCATCTCGAAGGTGGTGGAGCGGACCGGGCGACGGGTTGTGATCCTCCTCGACCAGTTTGCGGAGTACTTCGTCAAGCTGGGCGCACGGGTCCGCCGGCGGTCCGTCATCGCGCTGAAAGAAGCCCTGGAGCACTGTCCCGACGACTTCCGCCTGCTCATCGCCATTCGTGAGGATTACCTCGGGGAGCTGTTCGAGCTCGAGAAAGACTTCCCCGAGATCATGCACAACATGCACCGCCTGCGCCGTCTCACGCGCGAGCAGGCGGAGGACGCGATCATCAAGCCAGCGCAGAACTTTGAGATGCAGGTGGAACGTTCCCTGGTCCACCGTATTATCAACGACCTGTACCGCGATGGGGTCGAGCCGTACCAGTTGCAGATCATCCTGCACAGCTTGTACGAGAGCCTCTCCCCCGGCGGCCGCGTGATCACGGAGCGCACTTACGAGCGAGTGGGAAGCGCGCGTGAGGTGTTAGAGCAGTATCTGCAGAAGGCGCTGGCCAAGCTGCCCGGCAACGAGAAGCGCACCGCCACCAAGGTGCTGGTGTTCTTGGCATCCGGGTCTGAGCTCAAAGCATCGCAGACGGTCGATCGCATCATCGACGAGGTCAACATTGACCGAGAGATGGTTGAGCGCGCCTTGGCGCACCTCGTTGACCTCGGCCTGCTGAGGCCAGTCGGGCGCGGACGCGAGCGGGAATACGAGCTTGTTCACGAGATACTCGCGGACCGCATCGAGAAAGACCTGGCCGGGGCGCAGGTGCTGTTGCGCGACATTCAGGATCTTCTCACCCGAGAGCTCAACAGTTACGAACAGTTCGGGTTGCTGACGGGGCCCGAGGAGTTGCGGCTGATCGGCACCGTGCGCGATGACCTTGTCATCGGACCCGACGAACTGCGGCTTATCATCCGCAGCGCGCTCACGCGCGAGGTGGACGCCGACTACTGGTTCAAGCGTCTGTGGGAACTGCGCGACGGCAAGAGTGATTTTGTCGCCAGACTGATGCGCGATGATGAGCCACAGGTGCGCCGGTATGTCTACCAGCACCTGTCGGATCACCTCGAGGCCCGGCTGATCCGCCACCTGGTGCATGGGCTGGACGATGAGTTGCCGGAAGTGCGCGAACTCGCTACCACCTACCTGCGCCAGCTTGATCGCCACCTGCTGTCGATGCTCGCGAACTCCGACTTCCGGGTGCGAGCGCTTGCCGCCCGCGCAGCGGCGGCAATAGGGGATCGGCGCTTCGTCAAGCCACTGATTGAGGCTTTCGTGGACGACGCCCCGGAGTTGCGCGATGAGATCACCGCGGCGTTGATACAGATCGACGACCCACGCACCGCGGACAGCCTGCTGAAGACGGCGGTCTCCGGGCACGGAACGTCCTGGGCGCTCGCTTTCGCACTGGGACGGCTCTCTGTCGGCGAGGATGAGCTGGCGGAACTGCGCAAGGCGTGGTCAACCCAGCGCAAGCCTCAACTGCTGTACGCTCTCACCGTCGCGCTCATCCAGCGCCGGCATTTCCAGGAGGCCGAAGAGGCCCTGGAGCAGGCGGCGGCGCTGTCTCTCGAAGGACCGGGGGCGACCGCATTCGCCGAGGTCCGCGCCGGCCTGGAGGGAGAACGCGCCAAGGCCAGCGCAGGTGAGGATATCTGGCCGATGTTTGGGCGCAGCGCTGCGCACCGGGCGATGACACCCCAGCAGGTCTCGCCACCTCTTGAGGTCGCCTGGCATTTCCAGACCGACGACCAGGTCGTCGCTTCGCCCGTGGTACGCGACCACCTGGCCTACGTGGGATCGCGCGACAAGAAGCTCTACGCCATCGACACCGGCAAGGGTTCGGCGCGCTGGAGCTTCCTGGCCGGCGACCGCCTGGAGGGTGCCGCCGCGGTCACTGAAGATCTTGTCTGCGTGGGGGCGCTCAGCGGCTCGGTCTACGGCGTGGACGTGGCGTCAGGCCAGCTCCGGTGGAAGGCCTCGCTCGGGGCATCCATCCGAGCCAGTTGCGCAATCGAGGGCGATAGCCTGTTCATCGGGACACGATCGGGCAAGCTGTTCCGCTTGGATGTCGAGCGGGGTGACGTGGCCTGGGAGCAGCAACTGCCAGGGGAGATATCAGCCAGCACCGCGGTCGCGGACGGTATTGCCTTGGTCGGCTGCTGGGACGGGGCCCTGCACGCTCACGATGCGGCAAGCGGTGCGCCCTTGTGGGCGCACCGGACCCAGGGCCCGATCTCGGCCGCACCTTCCATCGCCGACGGGGTGGCCTACTGCGGCTCCGACGATAACTCCCTGTATGCGCTGACACTGGCCGACGGCAACCTGCTGTGGAAACGCGCACTGCCGGGCCACATCCGTTCAGCCGCCGCGGTTGGCCGAGAACTGGTCATCTTCGGCTGCGTGGACGGGCGCTGCTATGCGCTGTCCCGGGAGACCGGCGACATTGTCTGGGCCACACCCACGGAAGAAGAGATCCTCGCGTCTCCGGCGATCTCCGGCGACATCGTCTACATCGGCTCGCGCGACGGCGCCCTGTATGCCCTGGATCGGCCGTCGGGTGAGGTGCTCTGGCGGCACAAGACCTCCTACGGCATCTACTCCTCTCCCGCGGTTGCCGAGCAGACAGTGTTCATCGGCCTGGGGTACTACGGTATTGCCGCCCTGCGACCCGAGACACGCAGCGGGAGGCCCCACTGATGCGTCGTCGCATCCCGGCGATCATTGCCTTGGCAGCCCTTGGGGCGATTGTCGCCGGCCTGTACTTCGCTGCCGGGTCCTGGAGCGGGCTGGACCGACTCCGCACCGACTACCTGGGGCACTACCACCTGAACAGGGCCTTCACCATGGCCCACAGTGAGCCGCTGGACCGCATCGCGGCGTTCGAACACCTCAAACGCTCGCGCGAATTGGCCCCGGACAGCCCCATGCTTCGCGCCGCCGCGCCGCAGATCCTCATGTCCATCGGACAGTGGCGACTGGCCGCGCAGGAGCTCGCCCGCCAACCCGCAGCCGACCCGTACATGCTGGGCACATGCCTGGTCAAGATCGGCCAGACAGCCAAAGGCGCGGCGCTGTTGAAGGCCGCCCTGCAAACCACTGAGGACCTTCACCGGCGGCGAACCATCAGCGAACAAGCGTTCGCCATGCAACTGAACAATGTGGGCTATGTTCTGGCGGATGCGGGTGTGGACTTGCGCGAGGCCCGGGCAATGCTGGAGACTGCCGCCACGATTCTGCCCCTGGACTCCAATGTCATTGACAGTCTGGGCTGGGTACACTACCGTCTTGGGAACTACCACGAGGCCATCTTTTACCTGGAGCGCGCGATGCGCCAGCATACGGGCATGGGGCGCGCGGAAGTGTACTATCATCTCGGAGCTGCTTACGCCCGGACCGGCCGGATGGCCCGAGCAAACCGGTTTCTCAGAAGCGCTCTCCGGCTGGACCCCGGGCATCCCGAGGCCCGCGCTGAGATGGAGCGTCTGCGTTGGCTACTGCCACCAGCGAACACCGCCGGCGCCACTCCGCGCCGAAACGATTCCGGGAGGTCCGAATGGAGCAATCTCACATGATCTCGCAGTTCGCCAGGTCCGTCGAGGCGTCACCCACCATGGCCATGAACGCCCTGGCCAAAGAGATCGCGGCCGAAGGCAAGGATGTGCTGTCCTTCGCGGTTGGAGAGCCTGACTTCCCCACACCGGCGCACATATGCGAAGCGGCCAAGCGGGCCATCGACGCGGGGGATACCAAGTACACCCTGGCCTCCGGCACTGTTCCACTGCGCAAGGCCATCTGTGACGCCACTGAGCGCGACCTGGGGCTCTCATACTCACCCGCGCAGGTTGTGGTGGGCAATGGCGGCAAACATGCACTGATGAACGTCTGGCGCACCTTGCTGGACCCGGGCGACGAGGTCATCGTGTTCGCTCCGTACTGGGTCAGCTATGTGCCCCAGGTAGAGATGGCCGGTGGCACACCCGTAGTCGTCGAGACCTACGGTGACGATGACTTCCAACCCGATCTCGACCGGGTCCGGGCCGCGGTCACACCCCGCACCAAGGCGATTCTCGTCAACAGCCCCTCGAACCCCACCGGCGGCGTGCTCACCCGTGAGAGCATGGAGGGCATCGCCGAAGTTGCCTGCGCCAGTGACCTGATCGTCATCTCCGACGAGATCTACAAGCACATCCTTTTCGACGGGCGCAGCCATGTAAGCCCGGCCCAGCTCGATGGCATGAAGGATCGCACCATTCTCGTTGACGGTGTGGCGAAGACCTACGCCATGACCGGCTGGCGAATCGGCTGGCTCATTGCGCCTGAACAGTTCGCGAGAAAGGCCGGCGACATCCAGAGCCAGGAGACCTCCAATCCCTGCTCCATCTCGCAGGCCGCCACCGTGGAAGCGCTCAATGGCCCGCAGGATACCGTGGCCGTCATGCGCGCGGCGTTCGAGGAGCGCCGCAACTACATCGTGCCCGCGCTGAACGCGATCCCGGGGATAAAGTGCCCTAATCCCGGCGGCGCGTTCTACGTCTTCCCCGACATCACCGGGATCTTCGGCCGCACCGTGAAGGGCGAGGTCATCAACAACTCCAACGATTTCTGCATGGCCCTGCTGCGCCACGGCCTGGTCAGTACGGTGCCCGGCAGCGCGTCGGGTCTCGAGGGGTACTTCCGCATCAGCTTCGCCTGCAGCATGGAGCAGATCAAGGCGGGCGTCGAGCGCATCGGCGAACTGCTCGCTTGAAGAACCGCCTGCGAAGGCAATGAAGCCCACGGCCTGAGTTCCGGTCGTGGGCTTCCGGTTATCTCACACCGGGCGAGCGTCAGCTTCCGAGTTCCGGCATCAGTTCCAGGGTCACGATCTTCCGTGCCGGGGCTTCGAAAGACACCCGGTTGCCTGAGCAAGCCAACTCGGTCTGTCGCGTTTCCGCGAGATTCGTGAGGAAGGCCTGCCGGATAGGCACAAGCGCCTCGAGAGCGCCTTCCACAGGCCTGTCAAACGGGTTGTAGAGCCTCACAATGACCCCTCCGCCGATCTCCGCAAGCTTGACCGCAGACAGGGCCAGCCAGCCGGGCTCCACCGAGACCAGGCGCGCGGTGGCCGGGAGCTTCCGGCTCCAGCGTTCGGGGTGCGGATGCCTGAAATGGCGAACCTGCGTTGCCCATGCGGGGTTGGCATACTCCCACGCAGTGCGCGCCGCGTGGCAGTTCTCCGGGTCCATGATGTGCCCCGCATGGGGGATGACTGCATACTCGGCGTAGTTGGTCCCGGCGCACTGGGCGTCGGGAGTCGGGAACTTCCCCCAGTCGCCGATCTCCCCCACGCACCTGAGTAATGTGAGTGCTATGGTGTTGCTGCCGTCGCGAAGTATCTCGTATGACGGCAGCCCGCGGTTGGCGATGCACAGGCCCTTCTCCCCTTCGCTGATGTCCACAAAAGCCTGCTGGGGCTGGGGATTGGACGGGTTCTGCCAGACCCGCGAGGGCCTGACCCTTCGGCGCACAATGTCGAACTGGCTGTCAGCGTAGCAGAAGTCGGCCTCGATGCCTGTGGGGAACAGGGCCCGCAAGCGGTGATCCTGGGCATGGTTGTCGATTTCGAGTTTCACCTGGAGGCTGCGGGCACCCCGGGCCAGGGTGAGGTCCATGGTGACCAGGACCGGCGCCGCTATCCCGTAGCGCTGGCCCTTGTCGGATGCACGAGGCACGGTGAGCAGCCCCCGAACCCTCGCGCTGATGCCCAGGCCATCCTCCCTGACCTCGGGAGCATCGAACTCCGCGCCGTCGATGTCCGTGGGCACCAGCGACCGCATGGAGTACGGGTCGTCGGTGCGGATGACTGTATCCTTCTCGGGGGCCCTGTAGATGTACTCGTCACCGCAGTCGCCCCCGTCTTCGCATACATTCAGACCGGTGAAGCGGACGCCTGATTCCTTCTCAGTGACGTCCAGAATCCCGTTCTCGCGAAGCTCCACCCGCAGGTATTCATTCTCCAGCACGTTCCCGACCACGGGCTCGGGATCGGCGGCAGGCTCGGCAACAGGGCGCACGTAAATGCTCTTGTACCCCAGCCCGGGAATGTCAGGCACCAGGACACTGCAGGCCATCCGGGTGCAATCGTACGGTGTGCGGAAGCGGTCATCGGGCAGCTTGTAGCCCCAGTCAGGCCCATGTTGTGAAGCCTCCGCCGCCAGCGGCATCCCGGTCTCATCAACTACTGCGATGGCGGTGCAGAGCTGATCGGCAGGGAACTCCACATCCACCGTGACGACCTCTGTGCGCGCACCGCTGGTGGGGTTGAACACCAGCACCCGCGCCGCGTCGCCGGGCGCGTTCATGTCGTCCACGGCGTCGCCGATGACCTGTGCGGAAACATCGCGAAGCGCGCGCCCAACCTGCTCCACGCGGTCGAAGCGCACGTCCATCTCCCTGTGGACTTCGTCGCAACTACACCCGCAGATGGAGTCATGCGGGTGGTTCTTCATGAGCGTGGCCCAGGCATACCAGAGCTCATCGGACGGGTAGCGCTGCCCCAGCATCGACGCGAATGCCGACAGCGGCTCGGCCCAGCGCTCGAGGAGCTGCTGGCATTGCCAGTTGGCCTGCTTCTGGTACAGACGCGCGCTGAGGGTGTCCGCGAGTGTGCCCCAGCCATTGGTGTACTCGCTGCGCAGCTCGCCCTCGGCCGCCTGAAGCTCGCCAATTGCCGGGCGCAAGGCACCTAGATAATCGGCCAGGTTGGTGTGGACGATCTCATCGTCAAGCAGCCCGCGCACGGCCTCGATCACCCGGCCAACGTCACGGCGGGTCGGCGTGTGGTCGCACCCGTTCATGAGCAGGAGCTCGGCGGTGGTGGCGACCGCCTGCGCGTTGTCCCGGGCGCGTTCCAGGAAAGCCGCCGCCTCGGCCGAATCAGCCGGGATATCCATGGCGTTGGAGTACCAGTTGGCCAGGAAGACACCCAGCACTTCGGAGCCGTCCGGCGAGCGCCAGATCAGTTCCGACTTGTAGCCCACCTCGCCCGGGTCCGCGTCGGGGTCGGCGGCTCTCGCCGCGTCGTATCGGTTCACGCCGCGGCCAAAGACCGCATTGTCAATGCCGAAGCCCCGTAGCAGTTGGGGCATCTGCGAGAAGTGCCCGAAGGTGTCCGGAAGATAGCCGACCATCAGCGGCTCGCCGAACTCCCGCGCCAGCTTCAGCCCGTACATCATGTTCCGCACATTGGCCTCGGCGCTGGTGAGGGCCTCATCCTGGAGCACATACCAGGGCCCGAGCGACAGCTTCCCCGACTGCGCAGCCGAGCGAAGTTCAGCCTCCCGGTGAGGCCGCACTTCCAGGTAGTCCTCGAAGGGGATCATCTGGCCGTCCATGTGGAAGTGCCGGTAGGCGGGCTCGGTTTGGAAAATGTCCAGGAGCAGGTCCATGAGCGCCAGCAATCGCAGCCGGTGGTGCTCGAAGGGCATGTACCACTCGCGGTCCCAGTGGGTGTGTGAGACCACGTGGAGTGTATTGGGCATGTCAGTCCTCTCAGCGGGCATGTACCCGACGCACCCCCGGTCCGCGCCGGCCGTTTCACTCCGGACTATTGCCCTCGGGGCACCCTGATTCCTCCACGCCGCCCGGACTGCGTTAGGCCGTGTCGCGGAGGACTCCCGGCTCCTAACAGGGAAGTAGTGCGCATCTGCTGCGGGCATGTGCCCGTTCTCAACCTGGAGGAACTGAAATGTCTGAACTGAAGATCGCGATCATGCTTGGTAACCTGCGCATGGATCGCTATGAGGGCATGAAGAAGGTCGCCGAGATGGGCGTGCCCGGCATCCACATCACGGCTGGAGGCGACTGGGATGCCCGCACCATGACTTCCCAAGAACGCAAGGACCTGGTGGCCCACGTCAAAGGCCTGGGTCTGGAGATCTCGGCAATCTCCTGTTGGGGCGGCAACGTGGACCTCGGCGAGGAGGAGGGCTGGAACGAGAACGTAGAGTGGGGCAAGCGCAATCTCGAACTCGCGGCGGACCTCGGCTGCAACATCTGGCAGGGCCACTGCGGGATCATGCCGGAAGACCGGAACGATCCGGCCTGGCAGCGCTTCCTGGACGGCATGGGCATTCTCGGCGAACACGGTGAGAAACTGGGCTCCTGCCTCGCCATCGAGACCGGGCCCGAACCGCCATACGTCCTGCTCAAGCTGATCCACGAGGTTGGCTTCGACGGCATCCGCATCAACTGGGACCCGGCGAACCTGATACTGTGGCCGGCGAGGTACGCGCAGCAACTGGGAGAGGAGTACAACCGCGAGAAATGGATCGAGCGCTACCAGCCCAACGAGGGTGCGCGCGCGCTCGCGGAGTACATCGTGCACACCCACGCCAAGGACGCCCTGGTGCATCCGGACGGTAAGCGCCAAGAAGTTCCCCTGGGCACGGGCTGGGTGGACTGGCCCCGCTACGTGGGATACCTGCGCGAAGCCGGTTTCGACGGGTACTTCGCCATCGAGCGCGAGACCGGTGAGGATCCGGTGGGCGATATCCAGGCGGCCGTGGACTTCCTACGCACTCTTTGAACTCCGCCAGAGCGGGCGGAGTCGAGGTGATTGGGGGTACTTCGCAGTCCATTCGGAAACAGGTGATCCAGTGAAGCGCATCCCCAACGTCCTGTGCATATGCCTTGCGGCAATCACTGCCGCCGCGGCAGCTCATGCCGGAGGCGCCGTCATGCCCCGCCAGGCGGTCAAGGGCACACTCATCATCGTGTCCAACCGCGAGCGCGCCGTGTTCGAAAGCCAACTGTCCGGGCTCAAGCCCCAGTACCTGGT
>JAGPGE010000708.1 GCA_018056145.1 Armatimonadota bacterium | reverse complement strand
GGAATAGGCGGTCCATGGGCCCCGAGAAACCAACAACCCCCTACGCCATCCGCGTGCTGGCTCGCACGATCGTGGGCGCGATCGGCCTGGCGGCCTTCTGTGGCTTGGTGTACCTGGGCGGATGGCCTTTCTTCACCTTCATCGCCGTGCTGGCCGTGATCGCGCTGGGCGAGTACTACTCGGCGCTGCAGGCGCGGGGAATGCGCCCCAACGTGGCGCTGGGCTGGCTCTGCGCCGTGGCGATCTTGTACGCGACGCAACACACCATCGAGGTCTACAATCTCGCGGGCCTGAGCGGGTCGGACCGCCTCACGGGGGCGAATGTCGAGGCAGAGGCGGACGTTCTCCAGCTTATCCTGTTCGTGCTCATGTGCTCTGTAGCGGGGACGTTGATCGCCCAGTTCCGCTCCAAGCCCGGGCAGTCCGCCGTGATCAACTCGGCAACCACCGTCTTCGGGGTGGTCTATGTCGGCCTTCTGCTGTCCTTCATGCTGCGCATGCGTTACGTGGACCTGCCCTCACTCACCGGTTTCGTGGACGCCGGGCCGCTCGCGCGACGCACGGGCGGCATTCTGTTTACGGTCATCCCGGTCTGGCTGGGCGACACCACCGCGTTCTTCGTGGGGACCCTCCTGGGCCGCACGAAGCTGGCCCCGCTGATCAGTCCCAACAAGACCGTCGAGGGCTCGGTGGCACACCTGATCGCGACCCTTGTCGGAATGGTGCTCCTGGGGCTGTGGCTCCACCTGCCCTTGTGGCATTGCGTGGGGCTGGGGGTGCTGATGAGCATCGTCGGACAACTGGGCGACCTGGGCAAATCGGTGCTCAAGCGGGACATCGGGATCAAGGACTTTGGGTCGCTTCTTGGGCCGCATGGCGGCGTCCTGGATAGGTTCGATGCGGTTCTGTTCAGTTCGCCCCTTGTCTACTGGTACTGCTGGTTCCTACTCATGCGTTAGGAGGACCGGCCCATGTCGCTGCGCATCGGGATCGCGGGTCTGCGGCGGGGAGCTTCGTTCTGCGGGGTGTTCAACGCCCGCAAGGACAGCAAAGTCACGGCAGTCTGCGACGTCAATGAGGAGCGGGCGAGGAACTTCGCCGAGGCGAACGCGGTGAACCGCTGGGTCACGAGCTTCGAGGACCTCCTCGCCTGCGATGTCGACGCGGTAGTCGTGGGCACACCGGCGCCCCTGCACGCACAAATGTGTGTCGCGGCACTGCAGGCAGACAAGCACGTGCTGAGTGAGGTCCCGGCGGTGTACTCCATCGACGAAGCCCGGGACCTTGTGCGCGCCGTACGCGAGACCGGCAAGACCTACATGTTCGCCGAGAACATGAACTACATGGCCTTCCTGCAGACCTTCGACCGGCTGGTGAAGGACGGGAAAATCGGCGAACCGTACTACGCGGAGGCCGAATACATCCATGACTGCCGCTCGCTCATGGCCGGGCGGGACGACGGCATCACCCCGGACTCCCAAACGGGGCCCACGTGGCGCGCAGGTATGCGGCCGATCCGCTACTGCACCCACAGTCTCGGCCCGGTGCTGCAGATTCTCGACGACCGGATCGTGAGCGCTGTGGGGATGAACCCGGGTGAGCGCATCGGCAAGTCCACCGGCACCGTGGACATGGAGGTGGCGCTGTTCAAGACCGCGAAGGGCAATGTGATCAAGGTGACGTGCGGCTTCGTGGTGGCCCGCGAGCCGTCGTTCCATTACTTCTCGATCTACGGGACCGAAGGCGTGCTGGAATCGCCCCGCGGCGGCTATGCCGGGTTCAAGGCGATCCTCAACGACATCCCCCATTGCACGGGAATGATCGACCTGCCGCTGGGCTGGTCGCACCCGAAGATGCCGCCGGAAGCTGCGGTGGGCGGTCACGGGACCAGTGAATACCTGATGGTCGATGATTTCGTGCGCGCGGTGCTGGACGGTACGACGCCGGCGATCGACGTGTATTTCGGGCTGGACATGAGCCTGCCGGGAGTATGCGCGGTGCAGTCGGCAGATCAGGGAAGCAGCGCGGTGGAGGTGCCCGATCCGCGGGAGTTCTGAAGCGGGGCGACGGACCAACCAGTCGCCGGAAGACCATGCGCGGCGGGTGTCACCCAGTCCATGACAGGGCCCGCCGCGCTATTGCCTCCACCGGTGCTCAGCCCGCCCAGACTTCCGGGTTGCACAGGTACTTTGGCCTTCGCCCCTGCAGGGCATCCAGCGTGTTGGCTGTCACCTGCAGGCTCACCCGCTGGATGGTCTTGCGGTCCATGGTTGCGGTGTGCGGGGTGACCAGGCAGTTGTCCAGCGCGAACAGCGGGTTGTCGGGATCGGGCGGCTCCTGGGCGAACACGTCGAGCCCGGCGCCGGCGATGGTCCCGCTCTTGAGGGCATCCACCAGCGCCGTCTCATCCACCAGCGACCCCCGGGCGCAGTTGATCAGGAACGCCGTGGGCTTCATCATCGCAAGCTGTTCGGCGCCGATCATGTTGCGGTTCTCGGGCGTTGCATTGCAGTGGAGTGTGACAAAATCACTCTCGCGCAGGAGCGTCTCCAGGTCCACGAACTCCACGCCGAGCTGGGCGGCCACTTCCTGCCGGGGCACGGGGTCGAAGGCGAGCACGCGCATTCCGAAACCCTTGCCGCGCCGGGCCGAACAAGTGCCGATGTCCCCGACGCCGATGATCCCCAGGGTTGCGCCGCCCACATTCGCGCCGATCATCTTCTGCCAGCCGCCGCCGCGCACAAGCGAGTCACACTCCACCAGTCGGCGCGCCAAGCCGAGGATGAACGTGAAGGCGAGGTCGGCCACCGCATCGGTGATGATGCCTGGAGTGTTTGTGACCATGACGCCGTGTCGGGTGGCCGCCGCGAGGTCGATGGAGTCGATTCCCACGCCCCAGCGCGACACCAGCTTGAGCCGGGGACGCTCCGCGAAGACCCGGTCGGTGTAGGCGTCGGAGTCGGCGATGACGGCGTCCACGTCCTCCAGCAGATCGATAATGTCCTCTTCGCCAAAGGGTGCGCGCGGGGGGGAGTCAAACAGCTCGAAGCCGGCGTCGGCCAGCATCGCCCGGGCACCCTTGTCATCGTAGATCGCGGCGGTGTTCAGGATTCGCATGCTCATTGGATTTCACCGTGTTCGCGGGAGTGGAACGTGTCGTGTGTCTGCGCCAGGTGCGGGATGCACCTTCGGGTCAGGTGCGGGATGTCATCGTCGTCCAGATGACAGGGCCCCGCACGCTGCGGGAACGGCGCCGTGGGGCCCTGTGTCCTGAGAGCGACCGCCTGCGGTCGCCCGGACGCATCCCACGGCTGGTCGTAG
>JAGPGE010000709.1 GCA_018056145.1 Armatimonadota bacterium | reverse complement strand
CCCGGAAGTACTGGTACACGGGAGTGAAGGTGAAACCGAAGGCGGTCCCGACAACCAGCCAGAAGACAGTGAGCCGCGCGGGCTCGTCCACGTAGAGACGCATGTTGCCCAGAAGCACGCTTACTGCGAGCCCGGCCGCGACTCCAATGCTGCCGACGGCGAGAATTCCCGCTGCTGCGCGCCGGCCCGCCGTGCCAAGGTCCCACAGGCTGTGCTTGGCCATCGCCGCGGTGACGGTGGCAATGGTGAAGAAGTACGTCACCACGCCCCAGCGCGAGTACTGGGTGTTCCCGGTGATGACCGGCAGCAACACGTTGGTGATCAGAACCATGGCCTGGAAGCCGATGGCGGCCGCGAGTACGTAGACCGTCTGGACCCGGGCCACACCGTGAAGCTGGCGCGATTTGTTCCACAGAAGACCATTCGCAACGGACAGCAGCCCGATGGCATACAGCCCAAGCAGGGCCAGTGGCCACCCGAACTCGACGTCGGGGCCCTGGGGAGTCATCTCAATGCTGCGTACAATGCCCGGCAGGCTGGCTATCCCGCCGAAGACCAGGGCCGAACCGTACAGTAGGACCCTCTGGCGCGGCCATGAGGAGGTGAGCCGGTCGGGGAAGAACGAGCAGAAGTCCACGAAGGTGACGAGAACGAAAGCAGATAGCAGGTGGACAAGGCGCAGGTAGACGACGGCGATATCGGGGTCGGTCGCGGCGACGATCCCGTAGTTTAGCAGAGCCCAGCCGGTGACCAGCACTGCATGCAGGCACCAGAGACGGTTCGCCGGCCGGGAGGGTGCCCGCAGGTAAACGACCAGCCCGAGCGCCGCGGAAGCGACGCCCACTGCGATCAGTGCGACGGCGTTGAGATCCATCCGACTCTCACTACAGACCAGTCGTTCGGCGCGTTCGGGAAGCTATCCCGTTGTCCGCTCATCGAACCGGCGCACGATCAGGGCCGCGTGGGTACCTCCGAAACTGTGAGCGTTCAGCGCGACCGTATCGATGCGCCCTCGCCGTGCGGCGCCCGGCACGTAGTCGAGATCGCACTCCTCATCCGGCTCAACAAGGTTGAGCGTAGGAGGCACGGTCTCCGTCTGCAGAATCATGCATGCCGCCGCCAATTGCATTGCCGCGCCGGCCCCGAAGCATTGGCCGGGCACGGGTTTGATCGAAGTCACCGGGATGTGGTACGCGTGTTGCCCCAGCGCCTTCTTGATCCCCAGCGTATCACCGATGTCGTATTCTTTGTTGCCAATCCCGTGGGCGCAGAAGTAGTCAATGTCATTCGGCGCGAGCTTGCCCATGCGCATGGCATCGCGCAGACACCGCGCAAGTTCATCTCCCGTGGGGATGGAGATGACCATGTGGTATGCCTCTGTATTCACACCGTACCCGAGTAGCTCGCCGTATATGCGGGCGCCGCGTTTCATGGCGTGCTCCGCGGATTCCAGCACAACCGCGGCCGCTCCCTCGCCCAGCACAAGGCCGTCGCGGTCCTTGTCAAAGGGCCGGCAGGCGCCCTTCGGGTCGTCGTTGCGCGTTGAAAGCACCCTCTGGCGCGCGAGCATGTGGTAGATCGGCCGCGAGAGACAGGCCTCGGACCCACCCGCAACCATGCAGGTCGCCTGGCCGCGCCGGATTGTCTCCATCGCCTGCCCCACCGTGAGCACCGACGTGACGCAACCCGTGGACAGCGAGTACTGAGGCCCCTTCAGGCCCAGTTCAATGGAGATGTGGCTGCTCGCGGCGTGCGCCGGGATTTCGTTGATCCCGGTGGGGTCCACACGCTGGAACTCGCTTTCCACCCAGCGCACATAATGGTCATCGGCGATGTTCCCATTCCCCGCGCCGCTGGTGCCGAATGCCACGCCGATGCTGAGACGGTCCTCGCGTTCCAGGTTGAGATCGGAGTCTTCCAAGGCCATCTGGGCGGCTGCCAGTGCGAAGTGCACGAACCGGCCCTGCTTGGCAGCCTTCTTCGCTTCGATCCAGTCCAGCGGGTCGAAGTCGGTGATCTCGCCGGCAATCTGGGCGCGCAGGTCGCTCACATCGAACCGCGTGATGCGGCGCACGCCCGACTTGCCATCCCGCAGGGCCTCCCAGAAGGCCTGCTTACCCATTCCCGCGCAGGACACCACGCCCGCACCGGTGATAACGACCCGGCGCGACGGCGCTTCGATGGCTGACATGCTCTCGTTCCCCTCAGGGCTGCTGCCGCAGGTCACCCTGCTGCTGGAAAGCCCGACACGCACTCTCGAAGGGTTTCACCGTACCGGGCCAGACTCCCGGCAGGAAACCTCTACCAGCGGTATGTTGCCTGCAATCCGTGACTGTCCGAGGGTCCGAATAGTCCGGTGGCGATGTCATCGTTCCAGCGGTTGATGTACGCGTAGCTCAGATCCCAGCGGCTGTCCTCGTAGCCCAGACCGAAGGTCAGACGTGAATCATTCATCCCGGCCCGAAGGGCGAACCGATTGGAAATGTCATATTCCGCGCCCGCGTGCCAAGTGTTGAGTGTCTGCACGTTAGGCCCCTCGTGGGTCGCGGACCGCCGATACTCCACGGCAACAAGAGTCTTCGGGCCGGCGTTCCAGGACACACCCAGGGCCAGCAGGTCGGTCCAGAACACACGCTGGACCGGGCCACCGCCCACGAGCGCGCCGGTGGCTGTCGCGGTCTCCTGGTAGTAGTCATACACAGCGCCCAGGAAGACCCCTGGGGCGTGCTCATATGCAATGCCCAGGCGGGCGCCCCAGTCGGCCTCGGAGGCGATATCCAGCAGCGGCATCCCCGGAGCCGTGAGGCTCATGTCGATATCGCTGATCGCCGACAGGCCGATGCCGGCAGTGAGCTTCTCACCGATCCGTCGCCCGTAGTGGACGGACAGGTCCTGTTCGGACATGCTCGCCATCGGACCACCCTGCATCCGCGTGGCCGCCGGGTCGCCACTCAGGTCGAAGAAGCTGAACTGCAAGCCCGATTCGTTGTCCGTTAGCGGGAGGATGTAATGCAGTTGGTAAGCGTCCAGATCGGGGCCCTGCGCGAAGTCGGTGGTCTGGTAACGGATGGAAGCGTTCGGGTCAGTTTGCATGGCTGCGAAAGCGGGGTTCGCGAAGCCCCGGTCCCAGACGCAGGAGACCGGCCCGCCCATGCCCATGACGCGGGTCGTTGCGGCGGATGAGAGCCCGAACGGGTGCACCAGCGCGTAGCTTTCGATGCCCTGCGCCCGGGCGATTCCTGCGCCACACGCCAACATAGCCACGACGGCAAACAGTGTCAAGACTCGCCAATTGCGGATTGCGTTCATTGCGATATGCCC
>JAGPGE010000707.1 GCA_018056145.1 Armatimonadota bacterium | reverse complement strand
ACTGGGCCGGCAGTTCCGCCACCGCGAGCAAGTACTGGGAAGGGGGCGTGGACAAGCATCGCGAGGTGGTGATCGGTGATGAGATCATCCAGTACGAGTCCGTGGGTCCCGACGGTGTCTGGGATACGTTCAACGGCTGCAGGCGGGGCGCATGGGGAACCACGGCCGCCGCTCACCAGGCGGGCGATGATGCAGTCCACTATGGCGTGGACGGGTGCATCAACGGTTTCATCGTGGACCAGGAGACGGACCTGATCGACGAGACCATGGAGCGCATGTCCAGCATCTTCAACGAGTGCGGCTTCGACATGGTCTACTTCGACGGGGGAGAGGACGTGGACACCCGCCGCTTCAACTACTATGTGTCCAATTTCCAGGAACAGGCCATGAAGCGGTTCACGAAGCGCCCGATCATCCACATGGGGACGGTGATGACCCACCTCCTGTGGCACTCCTTCGCGCGCAGTTCCACTGTGGATCATTACCTGAACACTCTCTTCGGCGCGATTTCGGGCGGGAAACCACCCAAAGGCTGGCCCACGGTGCGCGATCACATCAATGTCTCGGTGCGCTACATGCAGAGCGTTCACGCGGACATGATGCCCGGGGAACTGGGATGGTTCGGCATCTGGCCCCGCGGCGTGCGAAGTTACACGGTGCGGCTCAGCGAGAAAGAGGCCGATGAGTACCGGGCCATGGGCTGCGAGGAGCCTACGATCCTGCCCAGTCGCGGGGGCATCGTGACTGGGCAGCTCACCGGGCCGGACCGCCTGCTCGTGACCGTCCAGTATGACGGCCTGCAACTGGACGAGATGGAATACCTCATGTGCAAGTCGCTGGGATACGATGCCCCGGTGTCCCTGCAGACCGACTTCCGCAGCATGGAAGCCCACCGGCTGACCCCCGAGATTCTCGAGATCTTCCGCACCTACGAAGACCTGCGCATGAACCGGCGGATTGACCCCGAGACCTGCGAGAGGCTGCAGGAGATGGACCGCGACTTCGCCCTCATCGTCTGGCAGGGCGAGCGCCATTTCCCCGAGGTCAGACCCGTTGAGGGCGTCGGCGGAGGGCGCGAAGCCCGGGCGTGCGTGGGGGGCTTCGGCGAGGGCTCCGTGGCCACGCTCTGGCATGCCTTCCGCGACGGGTTCCTGGCGCTGGACCTGGACCCGGCGGAAGTCAGCGTCATCTCCCTCGCTGGCAACACCATCCCCTGCGAGGTCGTGGACGGGAAGCTGAGGGTGCCCGTGAACACTCGCCGCTCTGCTCTGGTCTGCCCGAACCTGTCGCCGGAGCAGTTGGCGGAACTGCTGCGGCAGGGCGAGATGGTGACCCGGCCTCACACCGCGATCTTCGTGCGCGCGGACACGGCCGAAGGCTTCGAGGGGAAGATGGCGCTTGGGGCGCAGGTCGGCGTGAGCGAGCCGGAGGCTTTCGGGGATGTCCTCGTCTGCACCGCCAGGCCGACGCTGGGCGAGATCAACGACTGGTACGCCCAGTACACCGTGGATATCCCCTACGAGGGCAACTGGACGCTCTGGGCCCGGGTGCGGTACCCCAGCGGCGCGGATGAGTCTTTCGGCATTGTGCTGCCCGGCGACCCGGTGACCCTCACCGGGAATCAGGTGCTGGGCAACTGCGGCGTGAACGAGCGCAAGTGGCACTGGACGGGCGCCGGGGGAGGCTCGACCAGTGTGCCGCCGGGCTCTCCGATCACCTTCAGCCTCCCCGCGGGCCCATTCACCTTCCGCATTTACGCCCGCGAAGGTTCGGGCACAGCGGCGATGAACCCGCGGCTGGACCTACTGTGTCTGACGGATGAGGCGGATGCGGTACCGACGGACGACGAGGCCCGGAAGGGGCTGTGATGGCTGGGTGCCACTGCTTACGGCGGAGCCGAAGCAGTGCTGGCTGAACGAATGCTTGCCGTGAAACACACCAGGCGGGGCCTGGTGCACCCATGCAGCAGGGACGCCGGGTGGTCTCGCGCAGGCCGACCGTGCCGATCGGAGGATTCAGGAGACGGGTACGTTCGGCGAGATTGCAGGAGCGGGTCAGAGCGACCGCCCGCGGTCGCACCGCGAATGCCTTCCACCGGAATTGCTAGCGACTTCGCGGGCAACCCCGCTCCTACAAGTCTGCCGGAGGCCTCAGACGGTTGTCGGTGCAGCGAGCTACTGGTGGTCGCAGACACCTCGAGTCGGGACGATAGACGCCCGGCGTCGCCCCGCCATTGACGATTTCGCACTCATCTGAACATGCCGGCCCTGCCGGCACCTCACTGGAGAACCAGATATGCGAACCGGAATGGATTATCACGTACACACCTACTACCAGCGTTGCGGGAATGAGACCCTCACTATCCCCAACATCGTCCGGAAGGCCGAGGAATGCGGCATCACCTCCATGGCCATCACGGACCATCTCAATCACCTTGGGCAGCTTCCCGCCTTCCGGTTCATCCGCGAGGACATCGCGAAAGCGGAGACTGAGATCGACTTGTTCTTCGGCGTCGAGCTCAACTTCCAGGGCTGCGACGGGGAGTTTGCCTACGATCAGCAAATCCACGATGACTGGGGCTTCGAGGTGGTCATCGGGGGCATCCACTCCACGTACACCGACAGCCTGGACATGGCCCTTGTGCTGGACATCCAGCACCGGCATTTCATGAAGACACTGGAGAACCCCCTACTGGATGTACTCGTGCACCCCTTCTGGTTCGCGCGCAACGAAGTCGCCGCCCGGCCGCCCGAATGGTGGGAGGAATTGATCGCCACCATCCCGGACTCGCACATCGACGCCTGGGCCACCGCCAGCGCGAAGAATCGCTGCGCCATTGAGCTGAACGTGGACGCCATCTTCTACTATCCGCCCATGTCCAAGGGCTTCCAAGCTGCGTATATCGACTTCGTGGAGCGCCTGAAAGACGCCGGAGCGATCTTTTCAGTGGGCAGCGACGCCCACGACATCACCAAGGTTGCGCGCACCGACTACGCCGAGGGCCTCCTAGATGCCATGCGCGTGCCCGAGAATCAGATCTTCCGGCCGGAGCACCGGTAGGCGGGAGGAGCCGGCATGATAGTCATCGCAAGCATGGCAAGAGCAGACGACCATCGCCGCGCATGCCCGTGGTGGCAGATCAAGATGCGGATCGAACGCATCACCGGTCTGCCAGCCCTGATCACCCACTTCTCCGACATCAACCCGGAGTTCCTGGCGCGGTACGGATTCCGGGCCATGTTCATCACCGGGACCGGATACGACTGGGCGCTGGTGCCGGTGAAGGACACCTGGGGCATGAGTGATGTCCTGCACAATGTGGACATCCCGGTCC
>JAGPGE010000045.1 GCA_018056145.1 Armatimonadota bacterium | reverse complement strand
ACATCGGCCTGTGCAGCGTCGCACGCCCACAGCAGCAGAAAGGAGGCGGCCAGGATCGCGATGCCGGCCACAATGGCCTCAACATGCGGGGGGTATTCCAGATGCTGCAGGGCACTGTAAATGCCGGGGATAGTCGCCGCCGCGGTGAGGGTAATCAGCAGGATACTTCGGAATGCAAAGTTGCGCTCAGCCAACAGTCTGGGCCTCCAGCCGCGCGGCACGCAAACGGCCACGCGCGATAATACGCGTGACCAAAGGTCTCACATCCGGGGGAACGTCCCGGGGAACGACCAGAAGGGATTTCCCTTCGTGTTGTTGGTCGTCCCAGAGCACCACGTGCCGCCCTGCTACTCCCCTTCGGCCTCGACGGTCGCAGTGTACCATACCGGGGCGGCGCCTTCAAGTCCGAATGCCGCCCGTCGGGAAACAGATACCTGACAGGATTGAAGGATATGGGGCGATTTGTGTCGAATAACCCAGTCAGCCGTATTGGAGGCGACGGAGAGCCAGTACACGCCTGGAACCGCGCAGGAGGAGATACGCATGCGACGAGGCTTCACCCTGATTGAGCTGCTGGTCGTCATCGCGATCATCGCGATCCTGGCAGCGATCCTGTTTCCAGTCTTCGCACGCGCGAGAGAGAAAGCCCGACAGGCGAGTTGCTCATCGAACCAGAAACAGATCGCACTGGGCATCCTGATGTACGCGCAGGACTACGACGAGGCATTCCCGGGCTTCTACTACAAGGCCGTGGTTGCCGACTGGCCGCTCTTCCTCTGGATTGACGCGGTCAAGCCCTACGTGAAGAACGAGCAGATATTCCGCTGCCCCAGCGGCAATGACAGCACCCTCTCAGGCCCATCGGCCAATTACGCGGGCACCACGATCACCACTTCCTACGCCGTGAACCGGTACGTCTGCAACGGCGGCCGCGGAGCGTTCGACAACCGCATAGCACAGATCACGTACCCGGCCCAGACCCTTCTCACCTTCGATGCCATCCGGGCCTCGCGTTGGTGCGCCACCCCGATGGGCACTGGCGGCAGCCGCGGCGATGACTGCTACGGGCGCCCCGCCGGGATCATCGAAGTGGCAGGTGGCTCACTTACCGTCGGGCAGGACTTCGGCCTTCATAATGAGGGCGCGAACATGTCGTTCTGTGACGGCCACGTGAAATGGCAGAAGAGCGGATCGTGGGAATCGTACGCGAAGCACTACAGCACTTACTGGCAGAAGACGCGTTAGGCTCCGTCCCCCTGGCACCGGGGTGCCGCCCGTCGCCTCCCCGCGCGATAGGCTCCCCGGTGCCATGCTTCTGGTGCGTGGCTCGTCAGTTATCCGGCTTGCGCGCCGCGACGATGAGTATCCGCGAAAGAAGGAGATCCGCGGATAGGATCTCCCGTGCGATCCTTCGGTTGATCTCGCGTTGTCGCGGGTCCGGTTCTTCAGTGAACAGGGCTTTGGCGGTCATCATCCGCGCCCACGGCCAGAGCGCGTAGAACCACGCACCCCCATTCCTCCGCACTGAACCCGTCACCCACCGCACTTCGAAGCCCGCCTGCCGCAATGCAAACCGCAGCAGCGGATAGGTCAGCACAGCGATGTGGCCCTCGCCGGGAGATGGATGGACCTCATTCACCGGCCTCTCGGCCACACTGAAGAACCCCGTGAGCAGGAACCGCAGCCTTGAGCTTGCGCTGGTGACATTGGGGGTGCTGACCACCAGCCACCCGCCGGGTTTCAGCACCCGGTACAGTTCCCGCACGGCGTGATGCACATTCTCAAGATGCTCGAGGCCCTCGACGCAGACGGCTGCATCAAAGGCTCCATCGTCGAAGGGCAGTGTCGAGTTGAGATCAGCGCGGACGCAGGGGATGTCTGAGGGGATGAAGTCTCCGGGGGCAATATCGGCAGCCTGCACGGTATATCCCGCGTCGGCGAGGCGGCGGCTCATTGCTCCGGGGCCGGCGGGGAGGTCCAGCACGGCGCCACTACCGATAAGGTCGCCCAGGACCTGGGCGACCTTATCGTGATTCTGCAGATGGCTTTTCACCGGGATGCCCCGGTAGGTTGGGTGTGGCA
Source organism: Armatimonadota bacterium (assembly GCA_018056145.1). GTDB lineage: Bacteria > Armatimonadota > Zipacnadia > Zipacnadales > JABUFB01 > JABUFB01. The sequence continues at coordinate 12,763 of JAGPGE010000045.1, read as the reverse complement.
TGGTATCAGGCGACCCTCTTCCCCACCCTGAGCACATGCCCGGCGAAGTTCGTGGGCCGGGCATTGGCCTTGTTCAGAAGGAGGAGGGCTGCAACCGCCTTCCGCCGTCACCAGGCCTCGGAGCCCGCCGTCAGGCCCCGACGGGGCCGTTCGCCTATAGCCGAGGGGATGCAGCCCCTGAAATCTGGCACATCACGACTGCCAGGAGCCCCTGAAGGGGGCGACAGCTGACGGGAAACGGCGTCGCGGGCAAGCCCGCTCCAAGAAGCGAAACGGACGCGACCGTCTGGTCTCCCGCCGCGCTCTCCCCTACTTCATATACGCCCGGCCGACCTTCTTGATCGCCTCCGCGACCTGCTCCATGTGCTCGACTTCGTAGGTCGGGTGCACGCAAGTGAAGAAAGTGCGTTCCTCTACCCACGCCGCGTTCTCGCAGTGGACGTGCCGGTACTCAACTGCTTCCGACCGGGTGTTCGGGTCGCGGAACGGGTACTTCAGGTGTGTCGGACCGTTGTGCTGCTGATATACCTTCTCCTTGTAGCACTGAGGCCACAGGACCGGACCCGCCGGGACGCCCTCAGCGGCAACCGCCTTGAAGAACGTCCGCCCGTCCACGCTCAGCTTGTCCGTGTCCAGGATGATCGGGTACAGCCAGTACGCGTTCTGCCGATCTTCGGTGTCGATGGGCAGGCGCCAGATGTACGGCTCGTCCTTGAGCGCCGCGTCCAGAATCTTCGCATTGCGCCGGCGGTTGGCCAGGTTCCAGTTGTCCATGATCTTCAGGCATTCGAGGCCGATTGCCGACTGCATCTCGGTCATGCGGTAGTTGAAGCCCCACATGTTGTGGATGTACGGCAGCTTCTCCTCGAGTTCCAGCAGGCGGAGGCGCTCAGAGACATCGTACCCGTGGTCACGGAAGGAGCGGCAGATCCAGGCCACGTCCTCGTTGTCGGTCACGGTGCAGCCGCCTTCGCCGCCAGTCGTAAAGTGCTTGGACTGGCAGAAGCTGAAGGCATTGCAGTGGCCGATTGAGCCCGCCTTCTTGCCTTTGTACACACCACCGTGGGCCTGGGCGCAGTCTTCTACCACGAACAGCCCGTGCTTCTTCGCGATCTCCATGATCGGGTCCATATCGCACATGCAGCCATACAGATGAACCGCAACGATTGCCTTCGTGCGCGAGGAGATGTTGGCCTCGATGGCTTCGGGGCTGATCGTGTGGGTTTCCCTGTCCACATCCGCGAACACCGGCACCGCGCCAGCCTGCAGGATGCAGAAACTGGACGCGATGAAAGTGTACGAGGGGGTTATGACCTCGTCGCCGGGGCCGACTCCAAGGCCCGCCAGCGCGGTATGCAGCGCGCTGGTGCCGTTGCTCGTGGAGATGCCGAACTTGCAGCCCACCCACTCGGCGAACTTGCGCTCAAACTCCATGCCGATGGATCCGGTCCAGTAATTGACCTTGCCGCTGCGAAGGGGGCCCATGGCCGCTTCGATCATATCCTCGGTGAAGAAAGGCCATGGCGGGAAGGCCTCGGTGGTTACGGGAATTCCGCCGTCGATTGCGAGCTTCTCAGACATTGTTAATCTCCTTGCTGACAGGATAGGGCACGACGCCCCTGCCTCTTTAGGTCGGGCAGGAATTCGACGGACAGCCTCCGGACACCTCCTGCCTTCCTTGACTTGCCGTCAAACCGCCCCGTATAATCGCCTGCGTATCGAGCCCTCCGCGGGCCTCATGCGCGGCTCCACGACGACGTCCGAGGTGCGCTGCAAAGGCGCGCCCGGCCTGACTTTCGTCCCTGGGAGGGATTTGCCGTGAGCGTCCGATGCATCCTCGCTCTCAGCCTTGCCGTTCTTCTTGCCCCTGCCGCCCTCTCTCAGCCCGCACCCGCACCCGCCGCAACGCCGATCCTCGCCACAATCAACGATTTCAACGTCACCCCGGCCTATCTGGATTACGTGATCCGCAATCACTTCGCGCGGGCCATCATGGATTCGGTGGTGCGCAGCCGGGTCATCGCCGATGAAGCCGCGAAGCAGGGGCTGAGACTCTCGCACGATCAGGTGACCGAGCGCCTGGAAGCCGAGCAGGCGAAGTTCCCCGGCGAGGACGCGTTCCTTGCCCATATCCAGCAGCAGGGCTTCACCCTCAAAGGGTACCGCGAACACCTGCAGACGGAGATGCTGCTGGAGGCACTCCTGGCAAATGCATCCGGCGTGACCGACGACGCCATCGAGGACTACTACGACGAGCACAAGGCCGAGTACGGCACCGAGACCCAGCTTCACGTCATGCACATCGTGACCAATAGCGCCGACGATGCCGTGGTTGCCTACCGGGCGATCCTCGACGGCACTCCCTTCGCGGTTGCGGCGCGCCGTTTTGCCGCCGAGGATGCTCCGGCGAAGGACGGCGACCTGGGCTGGGTGTCCGCGAAGACGATACCGGCCCCGGACCTGTGGCAGTTCGCGGAAGCCCTGGAAGAGGGCCAGATGACCGAGCCCTTCGAGCTGAACGGGCGGTTCCACATCGTGAAGGTTGAGGCCCGGCGGATGGGAGCCGCAGTTGAACTTGCCGCGGTCAAGGAGCAGATCCGGGCGGCACTGCAGGCGGCCGGCACTGCCGTGGATCCGGAAGCATACGTCGCGAGCCTCATTGCGAAGGCAAGGATCGACATCGCTTGGTCGCCGGTGGCGTACCTGGACAAGGAGTATGCGGAACTGGGCAGCGTGCGGGTGTTCCTGGACGGGCGCAAGCTCAGCCTGATCGCCCCGGCGTTCCTTACCTCGGGGGGCGTGCCAATGGTGCCCGCGAAGAGCGTCCTGCAGGCGATCGGCGCCACGCTCAACTGGCGGCCGGTGCCCAAGATCCTCGAGGTGAAGCTGGGCGAGACCGCGCTTAGCATTTCGGTGGGCGAAAAGACCTTCACTGCGAACGAGGAGTTCAAGCCACTGGACGCCCCGGCGGTCATCAAGGACGGGACAACATTCATCCCCGCTTCGAGCGTGCTCGGGGCGCTTGGATATGCGGTTTCATGGAACCCCACAACCAAGGCGTTGTCTGTTACGAAAGCCCAGTGATTGCCGGAGCCGTGGATTGCAGCACACACTGAACTCACGAGGTGGGAAAGAGTGATGACCCGGAAGAACGTGGTGCTCTGCGCCGCGTGCGCGCTTGCAGTGCTGTTTGTTCCGCTGCATGCGTCAGCGGCAGGATTCGGTGCCCCGGACGGCCCGTCGTACCGGAGCATGATGGCCGTCCGCACCAAAGCCCTGCGGCTGACCAACAGGGCAGCCAGTGCCGAGAACCTTCGCCTGCAGAACGGCCGAATTGCCTGGCTGACTGGTCACCCGCGCGACTGGACATTCGGCGCTATCCAGAACGTGCAGAAATGGGTGGCGAACGGGAATGTGGCGTGGATCGAGGCCCATCTTGCCCGTGCAATCGGCCCGTACGCTTCGGTCGGCGGCAGCGTGGAGTCGGCGGTCGTCGCCAAGGGCGCACAGAACCACCCGCTGCTCGAAGGCGTCAGCTTGATTGAAGCCGGCGACACCTTCGCGTACATGCGCGGGCTTCCCACCGGGGCCCAGGCACTGCTGACCGAATGGAACCGCGACGACCATGTGGTTCTGGCCGTCTGGCCCATCGACGAAGGCGTCATCATTATCTGCCCGTCGGTGCGATCACGCTCATCCAGGCCTCACGACACTGTCTTCGATGGCTGGCTCGACTCGAACCGATCGGACGGCCTGCGGCTGATCTACAATATCTGCGCGTTCTCGCTGAAGGCCCTGGGCAAGCCGCTGAACTGATCGCGGGGCACGCACAGCGACCGATGAACGGCCGTCGTGCGGGACGCCCGCCCCACGCGGGAGTGTTCGAAGGGCCGGCCGGCGGGACGCCCGCCCCACGCGGGTGTGCTCGAAAGGCCGGCGGGCGGGACACCCGCCCCACGCGCTATGTTCGAACGGCCTCGCGCGTTGTCGTGGGTCTGGTAGTCCGTTCTCTAGGTGGCTCGTGGCGGGGTCGCCCTGATTGCCGCGCTCTTGCTCACGCTGGGGGATCACCCTTGCCACAGGCACAAGCCGACCGATACATCGACCCGCTGCGCGTACTCCACGAGCGTCCCGAGGAATGCGCGAACATCACCTTCACCGCGGCTCAGAAGACCGCGCTGGCGGCGCTGTTCATTGCAGTCGTGGCCGGCTTGATCTTCGCCCTCCTGCCCACCCTCATCGTCATCAACGCCTTCTTCGTTCTCTTCTACGTCCTGCAGTCCGGGTACAAGTTCTACCTGGTCTGGCGCTCTCTGGGCCGGCAGGCGGCGATCATGGTCAGCCCCGAACAGATGGCGGCTGTCCCGGACGAAGACCTGCCAACGTACACGATCCTCATCCCTCTGTTCCGCGAAGCCGCCGTCCTGCCCAAGCTGGTCAGGGGCCTGTGCGAACTGGATTACCCGGCCGACAAGCTGGAGATCCAGCTGCTTCTTGAGGAAGACGACCGGGAGACGGTGGACGCGGCGCAGGCCATGGACCTGCCGCCCCAGTTCCGGCGGGTGGTCGTCCCGGAGAGTTACCCGCGCACCAAACCCAAGGCCTGCAATTACGGCCTCGCGCTGTGCAATACCGACCTGCTGGTAATCTACGACGCCGAGGACGTGCCGGAGCGGGACCAACTCAGGAAAGCAGCCTGCGCTTTCCGCAACCTGCCCCCAAGCGTGGTCTGCCTTCAGGCGAAACTCAACTACTTCAACCCCCGCCAGAACCTGCAGACCCGGTGGTTCACCGCCGAGTACTCGGTCTGGTTCGACCTGTTCCTGCCCGGACTGACGGCTTCGCGCGCACCGATTCCACTGGGCGGCACCTCCAACCACTTCCGGGTCGCGGCGCTGCAGGAACTGGGCGGCTGGGACCCCTTCAACGTGACCGAAGACTGCGACCTCGGGGTCCGTTTGTTCAAGCACGGGTATATCACACAGATGATCGACAGCACCACGTGGGAGGAGGCGAACGCCAACTTCTTCAGCTGGCTGCGGCAGCGCTCACGCTGGGTAAAAGGGTACATCCAGACCTACCTGGTACACATGCGGCGCCCATTGCGGTTGGTGCGGCAACTGGGCCTGCCGGGCTGGTTCAGCTTCCAGATGACCGTGGGCGGGTCCATCGTGTCCTTTTTGGCTAACCCCATCTACTGGCTGCTCACCGGGGTCTGGCTCATCACCCAGTCGCCGACGATCAACGCCATGTTCCCTACGGCGATCTACGTCCCCGGTGTCTTCTGCCTGCTCCTGGGCAACTTTGTGTTTGTGTACCTGAATGTGGCGGGATGCATGAACCGGGGGTACTACGACCTGGTGAAGCACACGCTGTTGACGCCCTTGTACTGGCTCATGATGAGTTGGGCGGCATACAAGGCCGCCGCGCAGCTGATCGTCAAGCCCCATTACTGGGAGAAGACCGAGCACGGGCTGACCACTGAGGCGCCGCCTGGAGGCCCGGAGTGAACGCGCCCGGCGAACGCAGGCATTGCAGCGCGGCCCAGTCCGCGCTTGTGTTCGTGCTGGCCGCCGGGGTATGCCTGTGTGCGGGCATTGCCGCGTGGCGATCCGGCAGGGCTGACCTGGATGCACTGGCGGCCCTGTCCCACGCCTTCGACGTGGTGCATCGCGAGGCAAGGTTCAACCTGGGACTGGTGGGGTTCGCCGCTCCCCCACTGCCGACACTCCTCTACCTGCCGCTGTGCGTCTCGCGCGGTCTGGCAACCACCGGCCTTGCCTGCCCGGTTCTCGGGGCGGTCATGCTGGGCCTCACCGCCTGTCTGCTCAATGGCGCATTGGCGGGCTTTGGCCTGCGAGGCGCTTTCCGCTGGCCGCTGGTTGCGGTACTGGTGCTTCATCCCTTGATACTGAGCCTGGGCGCTCTCGGCAGCCCGGGAATCATTCTTGCAGCAGCGGTCACGGGCGCGGCATTCGCGCTGATGCGTTGGTCGCAGGACGAGGGCTTCCGAGACCTGGTCACCTGTTCGCTGCTTCTCACCGCCGCGGCGCTCACGCACGCTGCCGCGCTCTGGCTCGTGTTCACGGCCGCGCTATATGTGGCCTGGCGCACCCGCGGAGACCGTCAGGGCTGGGCGCGCGCCGAGGGCACCTTGATCGCTTTCCTGCTGCCCATCGCCTACTGCTACGCGGTCTGGATTGGTGCGAACTGGGCGATCATGGGTGACCCCTTCCACTTCGTGCGCGCACTGACCCCACCTGAACCCGCCACTAAGTGTCCCGCGTGGTGGCCGCTGGAAGCGGTACTGGTGGCGTTCCCGCCGGTGCTCGGGTTGATTTGGCATGAGTTGCGCGGTGTGGCTCGACACAATCCTCCGGGACGAGCAGGGGCGTGGCTGATCGTCGGGGGCATGCTGGGGGGGCTGTGGTTCTGCCTCGCAGGGGAGGGCTCCGTGAGCCGGGCACCTTGGCAGGCCTTGCCGGCGATAGCAGTCACGTCCGCGGCGGTGGGACTCTCCCTGCTCGGGGTGGTCGTCGCGCAGTACACTGCCGGAGCCGGCTGCGCCCGGAAGTCACTCTGGCTGAGTTCGCTGCTGGCCATCCTGGGAATCGCGGCGGCCCTGTGGTTGAGCGCGCGTGGTCAGGGGATTCCCCTCTCGTCACCCTATGCAGGACAACCCGCACTTTCCGCCGATGTGTCCGGGCACCGCGCCGCGGGGAATGTACTGCGCGATAGCGTGAAGCCGGAACGAAAGGCGTACGTCATCGGCGGGGACGGGTATGCGGTCTCTCTGTTCGCGGGGGTGCCGGAGCGGACGATGCTCGTGGACGAGTCTGAACTGCGCCGCGTTCCCTTTCAAGAGGGCGATCTGGTCCTGCAGCCGTCGAGAAGCTCCCTCGCGGCGCTGGAACTGGCCGCGGGAGCAAAGGGCCTCGTCCCGCGGGATGTCACGCCGCCGGGCGCAGCCGCCTGGCGCGCCTTTACACTGGCGCGTCGCTGAGGCGCATGCTCCCGCTCACACCATTTCGTTTGGCGTCTCCCAGTGGATCCGCGCCACCCACACCGTGTTGTCGCTGCCATACTTCTCGCATCCCACGGGCTGCATCCACTCCGCCGCCACCACCCATGTCTCGTAGGGCGTGACATTGGCGACGCCGAAATTACCCAGCCGGGCGCCGCGTTCGGGCACGATCGCCCGTTCGGTCTCGCGGATCACGCACAGGTGCTCCGGGTCCACCTGCGCCATGAAAAGCGGCGCTCGGTGCCGGAACACGTGGTCATTGTCGGCGCCCCGGCGCGTGTAGACCAGAAACAGTCCGTCGCTGTGGGTCACCCAGTGCTGTTGGGTGTTGTAATTGCCCAGTTCCTCACCGTCATCGAACCTCCAGGGCACTGGCGGTCCGAAGTTCAGGCCGTCCGGGCCGTCGCTCACATACCCTCGCACGTCGTTCCTCAGGGTGAGGAAGTAGCGGTCCTGGAAACGCGCCAGTGATGGTTCGCCCAGCCCGCGAGGTTCGGGAACGCTCAACTCGGCGCCATGCTCCAGGTACTTCAGGAGCGTCCCGTCAAATGAGCAGCGCATCACTGTGCTGATGGAGCATGAAGGGTCCTGTGATTTCGGGTCGCGAAAGTAGATGGGAACCAGGAGCGTTCCATCCTCAAGGTCCACCCGCTGGACGCAACCCGCACCGGAGCAGAAGAACCGCTCCGAGTCGGGCATCTCCACGGTCTCCCAGGAGCTCCACATGCGCCGGATATCGTCATAGACCGAATAGGCTGTCTCGCGCCTGCGCGGGTCCGGAGCGAGATGGTCGCCGAGATACCGGGCGACGTGCCCGATTCCCAGGAGCCGGCCGGTTGCCGCGTGCCAGGACGGTGTGAAGTCGCAGATGACGCTCTCGATCTCGTCGGGCTCCTGGCGCCGGCCCAGGCCCGGGTAGCTCTCCGGCCCGTCCCAGGTCGCGCCCATATCATCCGTGCGGAAATCGTGCAGGCCATAGAAGATGTCGGATCCGCTGAGCAGGAGCTTCTGGAGCGTGACGACCACGGCCGGCATGCCGTCGTCACCGCCGCCGGGGATCACCCCCGGCCGGGCGTGAACCCAGCAGGTCTCGCCGTCGAAGCCACTGGTGATCGCGTTCAGCTCAACCGTGTAGTCCACGTGTCCGTTCATATCGCGCTCCTCCGGGCATTCGGCGGCTTGCCGTGGCGACTTGGTTCCCCGCGACGACGCTTATCTCCTCCGCAGGCAGGTCATGGCACGCAGGCGAAGAACGTGTACACCCTGAGCTAACGCAACCCGCCCGCCCGGAGGCAGACCCGTGTTCATCGATATCCACGTGCATGCCCGCCTGTTTGACTACCCGGAGCGCAATGTCCCCGGAGGCGGCCGGTATGCCACACCCGAGGAGATCATTTCTAAGCTTGGACCCCGCGGGGTGCGCAAGGCCGTGGTCTTCGCGCGGGTGAACCCGGACGTGGGCTGGTTCGTGCAGCCGGTGGAGGAGATCCTGGAGATGGCGCTGCGGTACCCGGACTTCATCATCCCATTCATGAACGTGGACCCGCGGATGGTGATGAACGCGCCCGAAGCCGACCTCGGCTACCTGATGGATCACTACCTGGAGCGGGGCTGCAAGGGCATCGGCGAGGTATGCTGCAATCTGCCCTGGGACGATCCGCGGGTGGAGAACCTCCTTGCTCACGCCGGCGAGCGGGGACTTCCGCTCACATTCCACATCGCCCCGAAGCTCTACGGCTACTACGGTCTCGCGGATGAGATGGGCCTGCCGGGCCTCGAGGGAGCGCTGCGCAAGTTCCCCGGAGTGAGGTTTCTCGGGCACTCGCAGCCCTTCTGGGCGGAGATCAGCGGCGACCTAACCTTGGAGACCCGGAACACTTACCCCAAAGGCCCGGTGGCCGAAGGCGGCGCGGTCGTGCGGCTCATGCGGGAATACCCCAACCTGCTGGGGGATCTTTCAGCCGGCAGCGGCTTCAACGCCATCAGCCGCGATCCGGACTTCGGTTTCGCGTTCATGCACGAGTTCCAGGATCGGCTCTTCTTCGGTACCGACTTCGCCGATGTGCGGAATGAGACGCCGATCATCGACTATCTGAACGAGGCAGTCTCCACCGGCAGCATTTCGCGCGAAGTGTATGAGAAGATCGGCTGGCGCAATGCCGAGAAGCTGTTGGGGGTCTAAGTATCCTCGCCAGGCACAAAGGGGCTCTCGCCCTCGGGCAGGTAAAGGATGCGACGGCAGTTCTCGCACTTGACCACCTGCTCGCGGGCGCGCAGGCGCGGTGCGTAGGTGCTGGGGACGCTCAGGTGGCACTGACTGCAAGAGCCTTCCTTCACGGCCGAGACCGCAACGCCTCCGAGTTTCTCGCGCAGCTGCTCATACTGCTTGAGCATGCTTTCGCTCACCTGGGCGGCAAGCTCCTCGCGCCGCGCTTCGAGTTGCTCGATCTCGGCTCTCAGGCGTTCGGTCTGTCCGGAACTGCGCTCACGCAACTCGTTCAGTTGCTTGAGCAGAGCGCGGGCCGCCTCGCGCTGGGCGTCCACGGCCTTCTGCGCCTCCTCGCCCTCCTCAAGGAGCACCAGCATTTCCTCTTCTAGGCGCCCTTTCGTGCGCTCCAGTTCCGCGATCTTCTGCTGCAAGGCCCGCAGTTGCTTGGGATCGGTGACGGTGCCCCCGTAAGCCTGCTTCGAGCGCGCAGCCCGTTCCTCTTCCGCGCCCTTGAGTTGCAGGTCCTTGTCCCTGTAAGTGGTCTCGATCTCCTGTCGCTTCCTGTCAAGCAATGCCAGCCGTTTCTTCGCCTGGCGCAGGCGATTCTCAGCCTCCGTGCCGTCGTCGAGGCCCGCCAGTGTCTGCCTGCGCAGGGCGAGTCCGCTATCCACCTGCTGCAGTTCGAACAAAATGTCCAGTTCCTGGGCCATGGGAGGCCTCCTGTGTATTGGGGCTGTTCCAGGCAGGTGGACGCCGGTCTGCGTGAGCGTCACAGGTCCGGCTGGAGCGCCCTGAACGGGTCGGTCCGGGCCTGGCTGATGCCGACCGCAAAGTCCTTGCCAAGCTGCCCCTGCAGGCGACGCGCCAGCAGGTTGAGCACTGGGCGCTCCGTGTCGTAGTGGCCCGCGAGAACCACGCCAAGGCCAAGCTCTTCGGCCCGCAGGGCGTCGTGATAGCCACATTCCCCGGTGATCAGCGCATCCGCACGGGCTGCGGCAAGCTCCACCAGGCTGCCCCCCGAGCCTGGAATCAGCGCCACGGTCTCAATGGTCTTCTCCATCCGCCCGGCTGTGCGGACCGGAGCAGCGGGCATCTTGCGCGAGACATACTCAGCCAGTGCAGCGAGGGACATCGGCGGCACGCGCACCAGCATGCCGGTCCCTCCAGGGCCGCCAGCCTCGTCTGGACGCAGGACGGTGAGCCGAACCCCAACCTTCGCCGCACGGGCCGCGATGCCCTGGAACTCCGCTTCCGGCACTTCCAGTTCCACCCGAATCCGCTGGATTCCTTCCGCTTGCCCGATTACGCGCCAGGCAGTGGAGGGAATATGCGACAGGCCACATTCAGCCAGGAGCGCATCAACCACGCCAGGCTCCCCCGTCAGCATGACCAGCCGGGAGTCGGCCGACCTCGGGTGTGCCGTGGGTGCAAGGACCGGGCCTGGTGACAGCCCGAGCTGAGCCGCTAGGGCGGCGGGAGTGCCGCAGTCCCCAGCATTGTCCAGGCTGGTGTGGGCTGCATAGACCGATACGCCAACCCGTATCGCGGCCATGATCGCCTGGCCACAGGGCACGTCGGGGCTGATCCGGGAGAGCGGACGGAAGAGGGCGGGATGGTGGACGACCAGCAGCGCGAAACCGTTCTTGCGGGTCTCGGCCACGGTCTCGACGGTCATGTCCAGAGCGAGGAGGCAGCCGCTGGTTTCGGAGGCCGGATCGCCCACTTGCAGGCCGCAATTGTCCCAATCCTCGGCGAGTTCAGGGTGCGCAAGGGTCTCGAGAGCGGAAATGACGTCACGGACAAGCATCAGGTTACCTCGGAGTTTGGCACTCTCACGTCGAGAGTGCTAAGAATCTGAGATGGATGTTGACTTCTTCGTGGGCGCCCGCTATACTTTGCGGGTGCGACGTACAAAGGCCGCTATCCGGGGGTCGTTACCCATGCCAATCTACGAGTACAAATGCAAGAAGTGTGGCAACACCTTTGAGGTCCAGCAGAGCTTCGGCGACGAGCCCGTAAAGACCTGTACTGCCGACAACTGCGGCGGTCGCGTCCAGAAGCTTTTCAGCCCACCCGCGATCATCTTCAAGGGCAAGGGCTTCCATGTCACCGATTACGGTCGGGGCAGTTCTGGCCGCTCCGCGTCCCAGAAGCCAGCTCCGTGCTCGGAAGGCGGCACCTGCGAGACCTGTCCGAAGGCCGCCGAAGCTGCTGCGGGAAGCTGAACCCCGCCCGGTTGTCCTACCTGCTGTCATCTCAGACGGCTCCCTGAGTGGGAGCCGTCTTCGTTTTCCGGGCTACGGCTCAATGATTACTTTCAGCGCACCGTAGCGCTCCTTGTGACGGGCGACTTCGAACGCCCGGACCGCTTCGTCGATGGGGAACCGGTGCGTGATCATCGGCCCAACACGCACAGCGCCCTCCGCAAGCAGGTCCAAAGCGGTCTGGAAGTCCTCGTACTGGTGATTGCTGGATGTGGTGACAGTGCGCTCGCCCGCAAGAGCGCCCTCCGAGAGGGACAGGTCGTTCGCCCCGGCCATGAGCATTAGCGTTCCGCCCCGCGCCAGGCAGCCGAGGGCCGCCTGCTGCACTGCCGGGTCCCCGGTTGTTTCGAAAATGCAGTCCGCGCCGCGCCCGCCGGTGGCTTCCCGGACGGCCTCCGCCACCGCCTCCGGGCCACCCTCACCTGACAGCGCCTGTCGTGCGCCGAACTCGGTTGCACAGGCGAGGGCGGTGTCATACACGTCCGCGACTACCGCCGCGCCGGCGCCAAATGCCTTCGCGGTCTGCAGGATCATGAGTCCAATCGGCCCCGCTCCCCACACCGCTATCCGGGCACCCGGAAAAACCGAAGCCCTGCGCACGGCATGCACCGCCACCGCGAGGCCATCTAAGAAGGTGGCTTCGGCACAGGACATCCCCGCCGGCAGCCGGTAGATGAAGTCACTCCAGACCGGGCACCATTCCGCCATTCCGCCCGGGTTGAAGGTCTCGGTCTCCCAGCCCGCACCATGGCCGAGATGCGCTGTGGCCGCGCAGAGACTCTCCCGCCCGCGGCGGCAGTCCATACACTGCCCGCAGCCTTTGAACGCCAATGCTGAGACCGGGGCGCCCGCGTGTTCGCCACCGATCTCGTGGCCAAGGATCATATTGGGCGGATTGGGCTTCTCGAATCCCAGGGTGTGTTTCGCCCAGGGGTTCTCGCCCGCAAAGTACCGCAGATCACTCCCACAGATGCCGCAGGCGCGCACACGGATCAGTTCGGTGCCCGCAGGAGCCTGGGGAGTGGGGACGTCCATGACCGCGAGATCACGCGGTCCTCGCAGAACCACGGCTTTCATGGGCTTTGCACCGGGAATAGGCCCGTGCAGAGATCGCACCGGCGTGCATGGTCAGGAACAGGTCAATTCCCCGCGAGTGGCGCGAATCCTTCAGTCCCCGCGCGGGTGGGAGTGCACGGGGAAGCGAAACAGCCGCCCTTCGGGGGCGGCGTGAGAGTGCTGCCGCAGGTGCGCAACCAGGCTCAGGGC
>JAGPGE010000706.1 GCA_018056145.1 Armatimonadota bacterium | reverse complement strand
GGGGAAGGGCAGGCGGAACTCTTCGCGGTCGCTGATGTAGTACTCGGACGCGGGCTTGCCCACGTAGCAGGACAGGTAATAGGCCGGGCGCTTCACGGCCACCAGTTCGTCGGAGAAGACACGGATGAAGGGCTGCTCTTCCTGGCACGGGAAGCCGCCGGAGCGTTCGGGACTGTGGGTGAAGCCCCAGTAGCGCCAGGTGGTGATGTCGGCGTAGAGCGGGTGCTTCGGGTCTTCCATGAACGCGCGGATGCGGTCGGCGGCTTCGTGCCTGCGCCGCTCATGCTCCCCTGCTGAGGGTTCCGGACCCGCCCACACGCCGACTTCGGGGAGGACGTCGTCGATGATGCCTTTCGCGCCGCCCCACTGTTCGCCGTAGAAGCCTTCGCCCACGCGGTGGTTGAAGTTGAAGCCGCCCAGTATGCGGCCATCCGGTTCCGGGCCAACGGTGTGGTTGAAGAAGCGGTATGACGCGCGCAGGGAGTCCAGGATCGCGGGGTCGCCGCTCATGCGGTAGTACACGGCCTCGTGCCAGTGGGTCATGCCGATGTAACTGGCGTCCGGCCCGCAGCGCTCCATGTGGTAGCCCGGGTCGTTCATGCCCGCGTTCCAGCGCCGGCAGTACAGGCGCGCGAGAGTCTCGTACTCAGGCAAGCCGGAACCGTCGGCGAAAGACTGGAAGGCGACCAGGTAGTGGGAGGACTGGTTGCGGCAGCTAACGAGGTTATCGCAGAAACTGCGGTCCACGATGCGCCGGACGCCTTCAGTCCACAGGGCGCGGATGTCCTCGGGCACGTGCGGGGCGGCCACGCCGTAGACGGGAAGGGTCTTCTGGCCCATGGCGAAAGCCATCATGCCTGGGTAGGGGTCCATGTCCGCAACGCCGGGCCAGACCTCGTTCTCGGCCAGCGCAGTCAGGTCGCGCAGAGCAGCAGCCGCCGCGCGCGTGAGGAGTTCGCGCCTGCCGAACCAGGGGTTCGTCGGGTCATCGTACAAGGCGGCGTGAGCCAGGTGCTCGCCCGCCGCACCGTAGTGGTTCGAGGCCCCCGCGTACAGACCTGGGACTGCGCGGAGGCGGTCCCAGCGGTTCTCGGGGTACTCCGCGGCGGCCCTTTCCTGCCAGCCGTCCATGGAGCCCGACCAGTGCGAGGTTGGGTCCAGATTCTGGGTGCGCAGCCACTTGTCGATGGTCGCGAGATAGCCGTCGACCAGGAACACATTGCGCAGCGGGTCGGCCAGCCAAGCATCCAGACGCGACGATAGAGGCTGGATGAGGTCTTCGGTTCGCCCCACGTGCTCCTCGTCCAGCAGGGTAGGCAGGATCTCCTGGATGCGCTGCTGGAAGCGGTGGCAGACTACCGTCCCGTCCGGGAGAGTGATGACCGAGGCCTGGATGCGGCGTGCAGCTTCGGGGCTCGGGCAAAGGATCACGGGGAAGCCGGCGGCCCGGAGTGACCAGCGCTGCGGGTCGTCGAGCTCGAGGGTCCAGACCTCGCGGGCGCGCGTCACGGGGACCTTCACGGCGGGCTCGCCGGGGATCAGGTCGGCGAGGAGTCCGTCATCGCTCATGAGCCGGCCCCGGCCGCCGGAAATCTGAAGCTCCTCGGCATGGTCGGGCACGTAGATCGAGAGGCGTTCCGGCTGGTCCTTCCACGGGCGGGTGTCACCGTTCTGGAAGCAGACGCCCCAGGGGATGGGCCGGGAAGTCTCCACGGTCACGCCGACGGGCTGAAAACCCGTGGAGACGCGCAACTGGTGCACCCCGCCCGGGGCGAGAGTGAAAGTGCCCTGGAAACGCAGGGTTCCAGCAGCCTGTGCTCCGGCGATCGGCACCAGATCGACGCCTTCAACGCCTGCGAACTCACGGCACAGGTCCTCCTCGGCAAACTCGGTGTAGCGCCAGAAGCTGAGGTTCTCACCGGCATCGAAAAGACGCACGAGGAAGCGGTCGCCGGGACTCACAGAAGCCTGCTTGACAAAGACTGTAATCTCGCAGGGCTCTCCGTCGACCGCGAGATACACTGCAACGCAGGGGTTCGGGCTGAATGGGCCCAGGGTCTCGGCCTGTGCGTGAACGGAGACGGTGAGCAGAACCGACATGAGAGCCAGGGCGATCTGCGGCATGAGACGTCACCTCCGGAGCAAGTCATCCCGGTTGCCCCGAATATGGGCGTTTATCTGCCCTCAGCCTCCGGCTGTTGCTCCGGCCAGTTCCCGCACCGTCCTGTGGGACAGGAGCACCACGTCCATGAGCTTGCCACCCACGGCCTCGGCCACATCCGGGCACTTCACCTTCAGAAGATACCAGACCTTGCCGTCGCACTCGGGCCCGAGTTCGCTAACGGTCTCGAAATTCGCGTGGCCCTTGGAAATCACCATGTCGGCTCCCAGAAGCTCCTCACGGGCCTCCTCGCTGACCTCGCCCCACGGGAACCCGAAGTAGTTGCTTCCCGTTTCGACCACCCGCACCAGGTCAGTCAGACCCGTCTGTGCCGCGTCGGCCATGAGCGCGTCGTTGACGATGGGTCCGGACTTGACCATGAGCGTCACTCGATCGGGCCCGAGCACTTCGATCAGGAGGCGGTCAAAGACGATCTCGCCGGCATTGTCGGCGAGGTACAGGATCGACCGCGCCTGTTCCGCTGAGCGCCGGAAGGCCTCAAGCTCCTCCCGGTCGAACCCGCGCTCGACCTGCTTGACGATATCCTCCATCATGTCATACTCCTGGGCGATCCCCAAGTCGATGATGTTGCCGGCAGTGGCCAGCAAGAGGGCTTCCAGGAGCGGGTCGGCCAACTGATCAAGCCGCGCCCGAAGAGCCGGGTACAGCGCCAGCGCGGCATCATTCGCGGCGCGCTTCGCCTCGATGTACGGGTCATGGATGCCGGTGATCTCCCTCGCAGCCTCAAATGCATTCTGCGACAGCTCCCCGGGCGTGAGCGCCAGGGGATCAGGGATGACCAGGCATCTGCGCATGGTTTCATCCATGATTTGTCTCTGCACATCGGGGTCGTCCGTGCACTCGCGGGCTGTATTCAGAGCCTGGCGCAGGAGGCAGGCCAGGCAGGCCACTTTCGCTTTCATCGCTTCTCCTTGGCATTCCGGCTCGAAACCGGTCTATTGGGACGCCCGAGTATACCACGTCAAGGCTGCTAGCCCAACCTGCAGCCCAGCGCACCGCTGGCAAAAAAAGGTTGATGATTTCTTGATTACACCTCTTTTGGGGTTGACCTGGACTTGCGCGCAGGATATACTCATCTTACTTTCGTCTGCGTAGAAACCTTCGTTCGTGGTCGTTCGATGGGAGGAAACGCTCCATGCGACATCGTCTCCTGCCGTTAGT
>JAGPGE010000044.1 GCA_018056145.1 Armatimonadota bacterium | reverse complement strand
GCAGTACTTGACCCACGTCGGGCAGCACGAGGTGATGTTCGGCAGGTGCCCGGACTTGAAGCGCTCCACGAACTCCGCAGCCTCTTCCATGATGGTGAGGTCTGCCGCGAACTGGGTGTCGAAAACCACATCAATGCCCATTCGGCGCATTGCCGCGAAGCACTCGCCCTCCCAGGCCTTGCCGGGCTCCAGGCCGAAGCACTCGCCGATCGCCGCGCGCACGGAGGGCGCCATCTGAGCTACCACGATCTTGTCCGGGTCCTCGATGGCGGCCATCAGCTCGCTGGTCGCGTCAGACTCGAGGAATGCCGCGGTCGGGCAGACATTGATGCACTGCCCGCAACCGGTGCAGACCGTGTCCACAGCCGGCGCGTCGTGGGCGGGCATGACCACCGTGTCGAAGCCCCGGTTGACCTGCCCCAGAGCCGCCACTTCCTGGACCTCCCCGCACATGCGCACACAGCGCCCGCACAGGATGCACTTCTCCGGGTCCCGGACAATGGAAGGACCGGTCAGGTCCTTCGCATACCGCTTGCGGTCTCCGGCGAACAGTCGCTCGCGGATACCCATGGCGTTGGCGAGTCGCTGCAGTTCGCAGTTGCCGTCGCGCTCGCAGGTATTGCAGTCCATCGGATGGTTATCGACGAGAAGCTCGACGATATCCCGTCGCAGCCTGAGAACCTCCGGGCTGTGCGACCGCACGACCATGCCCTCGGCAGCGGGGTATGAGCACGACGCGGGCAGGTTGCGCATGCCCTCCACTTCCACGATGCATACCCGGCAGGCGCCAGCGATGGACAGCTCTGGGTGGTAGCACAGCCGCGGAATATGGATGCCGGCCTTGTCCGCCGCCTCCATGATGGTCGCGCCTTCCGGCACCGTCACCGTCACGCCGTCAATCGTCAGTGTGACATCCGCCATCAGCGTTCACCTTGCGTTTGTCTATAGCGACTTTGTGAAATATTGCGCAATCCGGTCCTGACACACGACTATGGCTGGCCGCTTTGCAGCGAGCCAGCCTCTGCTCGCGTCACTACTGACCTGCGCTTGTTACTCCGACGGAATAGTGACACAAACGTTCCCGACTGTCAATGCCCGAAGGCACCTTTTTGCGAGGCTCCCAGTGGCCGGCTCGCGCTTGTTCAAGCTCAGGCTGTAGAGGCGCCCGTATCGAAGCCACGAGGGCTCCGTCAGCACGCGTAACCTTGTCATCCGACCGATGCGAAAGTATAATGAAAGAGTGCGAACAGGCCTCACCCCCCCGTGCAATGGCCGGGAGGGTGTCCTTTTTTTGCGCTGCAGAGTTCACGACAATCATGCGCCCAGTCAGTCTGCCGCAGACCCGGTGGACAACCAGTGCGCAAACCAGAAAGAGGGTGTCACAGAGCATGACCGATCACGGAGAGACGGAAGTCCGCGAAGGGCTTGCGAATGTCGTCGTGGCCAATTCCGCCATCTGCCACATCGATGGGCAGGCGGGAAGCCTGATCTACCGGGGCTATCTGGTTCAGGATCTTGCCGAGAACTGCTGCTTCGAAGAGGTCGCCCATCTGCTCTGGCATGGCGCCCTTCCCACAGCCTCTGCCTTGGATGAACTGCGAGACAAGCTCGTGGCCGAAAGCGGGCTCACGCTCCCGATGCTTGAGCTCCTGAGCCACTTTCCACACCATGCGGCGCCCATGTCCGTGCTGCGAACCGCCGTGTCCGCTCTTGGCCTGTATGACCCAAGGGCCGAAAGCCACAGCGCCGACACCAACTTCGAGCTGGCCCAGACCCTCACTGCCAAGGCCCCCAGCATCGTGGCCGCCTACCAGCGGTACCGCAAGGGTCTGGAGCCCGTCCCGCCCGATCCGGGCCTGTCCCAGGCTGGCAACTTCCTTCACGGCATCCGCGGAGAGTATCCCGAGGACCTGGAGATCCGCATTTTCGACAACTGCCTTACCCTCCACGCGGAGCATGGCTTCAATGCGTCCACTTTCGCAGCCCGCGTGACCGCTGCCACGCTTTCCGACATGTTCTCGGCCATCACCGCCGCAATCGGCGCCCTGCGCGGCCCTCTGCACGGTGGCGCGAATATGCGCGTCATGAGCATGCTGCGCGAGATCGGAAAGCCGGAGAACGCTCGCGAATGGGTGCTCGGGAAACTCGGGCGCAAGGAGCGGATCATGGGGTTCGGCCACCGCGTATACAAGGTGGAGGACCCGAGAGCCTCCGTGCTGCGCCGCTGGTGCCGCGAACTGGGTGACCACGTGGGCCAGCCCCAGTGGGCCGAGATCTCCGAAGCCGTGGAGCAGGTGGTCTTCGAGGAGAAGGGCCTTTGCCCCAATGTGGACTTCTACTCGGCATCCGTGTACCACATGCTGGGTATCGACAACGACCTCTACACCTGCATCTTCGCCATCGCCCGCATGGTCGGTTGGACTGCCCACGTTCTCGAGCAGTGGTCCAACAACAAGCTCATTCGCCCGCTCAGCCACTACACGGGCCCGGTAGACCTCGAAGTGCCCCCCATCGAGGAGCGCTGAAACCCGAGCGCTTCCGACTGCGGCCGGACTCCCGCTCGGGCTGGAGCACACGATTGCTCCAGCCCGATTCGCTTTCCGGCAGGGGCAGGTGCGAGGGCGCCTTAGGGTGAATGTCACCGGCATGACCCCGAGACCTGCGAACCCTCCCGCTCAGTCCACAAGTCGAACCATCGCCGCCATTTTTCCCTGGATTCTGGGCGCCGCCGCCGTGGCGCTCCTCATGCTCTTCGTCGATGAGCCCGTGGGCCGCTGGTGCCTGGCGAACCGTCAGGTCCCACCCATGCCCCAGTTCCAGATGACCCTGGGCTACACCGGAGCAGGGGGCGTCCAGGGGCCCCTTCTGCTGGCAGCCCTGCTGGGCGGCGCCGTCTGTTCGCGATGGGCCGTGCGCCTGCTCGGGATCGTCGCCGCGACCCTCTCTGCCGCCGCCTATCTCATATGGGCAGTTCTTTCCCCCGAAGGCAAGGACGCGATGATCGCCCTCATCGGCCTGCCCACCTTCTTCTTCGTCTCGTGGCTCTGCGCCAGTCTAATCCGCTCAACACGGGCCAGCCGCCCGCGCTATCTCGCGGTGTGCCGCTGGCTCCTGTTGACCTTCATCCTGGCCACCGCAATCACAACCGGCCTGAAGGCGGCTGTCCGCAGACCCCGGCCCATCGCCATGGATGAGGCTCGCCCAACCCTTTCAGTCCAGCTTGACTCAAGCGAATGGCACTCCTTCCCCTCTGGCGATGTGCTGGTCACCGCTTCCCTGGTCCTGGTGTTGTGGGGAATGCTGGGCCGCCCATCTTCGCTCTCCTGGCTGTTCATCTTCCCGGCCATCGCCATGGTCCAGCGCCTGGCAGCCGCCAAGCACTACCCGGGGGATGTTGCCGGAGGACTGCTCATCGGGCTGCTCTTGGGCGAGATCATGCTGGCCTGGGTGCATGCACGGGGATGGCGCTCTAGCGTCGCAGACAGTCCACCTCGCCTCAATGAAGGGGATGCGCGATGCGGTTGACACCGGGCCTGACGCAGCGCTGCGCGGGATCCGCCACTGTGTTGATTCTGCTCGTGTCTACCCTCCCCGGGCAGGCCGCGCCGGCGCCCCTGGTGGAATTCGCCCTCAACGGCGACCTGCGCAACAGCGGAGCCCTGGGCGGCGAGGGCGAACGGAAGGAGTACGTGCCGGGCGAAGGCCCCCTGTTCGCCCCGGGCGTGCGCGGGATGGGCATCTCCTTCGAAGCAAGCTCACGGTCGGGCGGCTCTGGAACCGACAAGGCAGGCGGCGCCATCCTGTACGAACACCCGGACCTCGCCGCCCTGCGCAACTTCACCATCAGCGCGTGGTTCCTGCCGATCCGTTCCGAAGGACCTGCCCGGCTGCTCTTCTCGGCAGCCTGGGACCTGTGGTTCAGCAGCGGCAGACTCACCTTCAAGCTGAAGCGCCAGGGCAAGGACTACTTCCTGTCCATATCCCCGGATTCCGCGCCCGTACCCTCAGACGAGTGGTCCTTTGTCGCGGTCTCCACCGACTTCGACGCAGGTAAATCAGTCATGTACGTGGCCCGGCATGGGGAAAGCCCCGTACCAGTCGCCACCTGGGAGTCGCCGCCCGAACCCGACGCCATGGGTGCCCGAGTGGATATCGGCAACCTGGACGGAATCCGCCCCTTCAAAGGGATCATGGACAATGTGCGGATCTTCGACACGGCGCTCTCCCCCGGGGAAGTGACCGCCATGCACGAGCAGGACCGCCCCCGTGCATGTACTGTCTTCGAATGTGTGTCTCATCACACCCGCCCGCAGGTGCCCGACATCCGCCACTCCGACGTCTTCTTCTCCACCCGCTGGAATCGCCCCGAGGCGCCGGATGTGATCCGGTCCTTCGGCGCCAGCCGGGTCGTCTGGGTCTACACCAACGATGGCCCCTACGTCCAGAAGCTGCGCGCCGAAGGCAGGACGGTGCAAGGAGCGATCAATTCCGTCCCCCGCACTGACGACCTGTCGGCCTACTGCGTCGATCTGGACGGAACGAAGCTCGTGGCGCCGTGGATGGTGACTTTCGACCCGAAAAACCCGGTCAAATGGGGCTGCAACAACCAGCCTGCATACCGGGAGGCCGTCCTCGCCGCCGCCCGCAAGACACTGGATGCCGGCGTCGACTGGATGCAGTTCGACGACTGGTCGCTCATTGTCAGCGCCCACAGTTGGGGCGGCGGGTGCATGTGCGACCGCTGCATGGAAGCGTTCCGCGAGTACCTTGCCGACGTGACGGAGGAACAGCGGCGCGCTATCGGCGCAGAGTCACTCGAAGGCTACGACTACCGCGCCTATCTTCGCGAGCAGGGCATTTCGACGGCCGCCGACTACAAGGCCCGCCGTCGCGAGTTGCCCGGGACGCCGCTCTTCGAGGACTTCCAGCGGAAATCGGTGCGCGCGTTCTTCGCCTGGCTCCGGGAGCAGATGGACGCACACTCAGGGCGCCGGGTGCCGCTGTCGGCGAACTCCAACCTACAGACGCCCGCGCAGCAGACCAACTTCCTGGCCGATGAGTTCGATTTCCTGATCGGGGAGACATCGTCTGAAGCCTTGCCCGACCTGGCGATCTGTGCCCGATCCGCCGATGCCCTCGGGACCTGGCAGGTTGTCTCGCCTTTCCCCCACGACGTCACGGACACCCGCGCCGAGATCGCGGCCACCTACGCCCTTGGCCAGTTCACTCTCGTGCCCTGGGACATCTGGATGGGGCCGGGCAAGGACCGGCACTTCGGAAGAGTGGACGACTACGGCGACCTGTACAGTTTCGTGCGGGAGAACGCCGCGCTGCTCGATGGCTTCGAGACAGTGGCCAACGTGGGCGTGGTCATCGATACGGACCGCTATGACCGGCCTCGCACTCAGCAGATCGTGTCGCGGCTGCTTGCATCCCAGGTGCCCTTCCGCCTGTTCCCTTCGGGAAGGTCCTGCTACGAGCAGCGCCTGACGCCGGCAGACCTCCGGACCGTCGACTTCATCGTTCTCGCCTGCGACCCGGGCGCTCTCCCCGAAGCCGATGCGCAGGCACTCGAAGCAGCGAGGGGTGAAATCCCGGTCCTGCCCGACCACCGGGTCACCGACCGAGTCCTTCGTCAGCTGTCGCCCGTAGAGCTCTGGGGGCCCGAGGAAGTCTACTGCCTTCTGCGAGCACCCGCCGGCGGCACGGATCGGCGCGTGGCATGTCACATCCTCAACCGCAACCGCAAGCCGGATACAGGCGCGGCCGCGCCGCTGAGATACCTGTCCTTAGCCCTGCGCAACTCGTTCCTGGGGGGCGCCGATATCCGCTCAGCCAGCTTCCACGCTCCAGGCTGCGAACCGCAGGAGGCAATCATCGACCCGCTGCCCGCAAGAACGCGCATCGTGATCCCGCGGGTGGACCAGTGGGGCATCCTGCTTCTCGAGCTCGGCTAGCCCGCGCGTAGGCTAACGCGCGATTCCGGGACCCCGGAACCCCCCGAACCCGCAGCCGAAGGGTTCATCCATGGGCCTGAAGGGGACCATCGCGGCGATTTCGTCTAGTCGGGCCAGGATTTCGGCCGGCAGCGGCCCTGCTTCAACCGCGGCCACGTTCTTCTCGACTTCTTCCACCGACCGCGCGCCCATGAGGGTCGTGTCCACTTCGGGGACGGATATGACCCAGCGCAGGGCCATCTCCGGGAGAGGCATTTTGGCCTCATCCACCAGTGAGTACAGTGCTCGGAACTGCTCGCGCCGGGGCGGGCTCAGCCAGGCCGGCGGGTTGTCCAGGAACTGGTCGTAGCGCCGCGCGAGCCACCCTTGCTGCAGTGGCGACCCCGCGACGATCCCCATGTTCTGTTTCTCTGCTTCCGGGACGACAGCGATCAGCGCTTCCCGCCAAAGCAGGCTGATGTTGAAAGCGGTGAGCACCACGTCAAACTGCCCCGTGGCGCAGATCCGGGCCAGGATGTAAGCCGTGGTGCCGCCCAGGCCTGTGAACCTGATCAGCCCCTCCTCCTTGAGCGCCGCGAGGCACTCGGTCACCGGGCCGGTGAAATCCTCCCAATTCGTCCACCAGTCGTATTGCCCCGGCCGGTCCGGCTCGTGGATCATGAGAATGTCCACGCTTTCGCGTCGGAGCAGTCGCAGGCTCTCGGCGAAGGAAAACTTCAGGTGGTCCGTGTTCTGCGGGTTGAAGGGGTCTGGCCTGCCGCCGAGCTTCGTGGACAGAACGTATGGCCGCGTCTCCCCCTCCAGCGCATTGCCGAGAACTTCCTCGCTGTCGAGGTAGCCCGGCGCGGTGTCAATGTAGTTCACCCCCAGGTCCAGCGCGCGTGACACCGCGTCATATGCGCGCTGCCGGTCGGTTCCGCCTGCGGACGAGACAAACAGCCCACCCAATCCCAGACGACTGACCTCGAGCCCGGTGCGTCCCAGCGTCTTGTACTCCATCTCACTGCCTCCGGATGTAGTCCTGCCTCGCCCTGACGGGGGGCTGACCGCGAAAAGCGGCTGGGTGCACACCATCCTGGCAAGATGGACCCGTCGACCACGCGCTGCAATGCCGCGGGCCGTTGCCCTGGCCTCACAGCCCGCGAAGCGGGCGTAATGCAATAGTCCGGACCGGAAGGAGCGGAAATGCTCAGGCCGGCGATCAGATGACGGGCGATTACCCACAAAACCGAGTCCGACCCCTTGGCGGGGCACACGGTTCCCAACCGCATGGGAATCCGGTATAATTGCGGTACGGAGGGTCACTTACCTGCATGCCCTCCCGCCACGGTGGACGCAACAGGAGGTGGTCAACATGCCCGATGTCCGTTTCGAAGCTCGCTGCCCGGGAGCAGAAAAGGTCTTCCTCGCCGGCGACTTCAACAACTGGGATCCCTCCGCGCGTCGGATGAAGCGCATCCGTCGCGGGGAGGACGTCTTTGTCGCTCGGATCGACCTCGAACCGGGACGGTACGAGTTCAAGTACGTCGTGGACGGCGAATGGTGCTGCTGCCCCCGCGCCGAGCGGGTCCCCAATGCTCTCGGTGACGAAAACTCCGTCATCGAGGTCTGCGAAGACTAGTCGCCTCAAAGCGCGGGCGCCAGCAACTGATCCGCCCGTGCCGCGATTATCCCTGGAATGCTGATGAGCCTGAAGCCGTGGGCCTCCACGGCTTCACTCGTCTCCACGCACCAGACCCGCCCGGCGAAATCCCCTGTCTCCAGAGCCGCTGTCACGGTCTCGCCCAACCTGAGCTTCTCATATACCGCATCGCCGACGGCATTGCAGAACCGAAAAGACGCCATCTCCCCTTCGCTGGCCGACGTCTCGATTCCGAACTCCTGGCAGTGATCGGGCACATAGACGAAGCGCCCCTCGCCTCTCCCGCGGAGACGTCAACCAGGTTCCGCGCTGAGCGCTTCGTGACCTTCGCCCCGGCCAATCGCCCACGGGGCTTGCGCCTGTGGCCGGAAGACACCACAATAGGCGGGACGCATGGCATACACCGAGCACTCTGGAGGGACCATGTCAGCGCAACACGTGGTGATCATCGGAGCGGGACCGGCGGGAATCGCCGCTGCCCTGCACCTTGCCGACAAGCCGAACTGTCGGGTCACGCTGCTTGAGCGCGGGCTCGACCTCCCGGACCGCGTCGCCGCTCGCGAGGGAAAGCTGCAGCCACCGGCCAGCATCTCCGTGAACCTGGAAGGATTCGGCGGCGCGGGGGCCTTCTCCGACGGCAAACTCACCCTGACCGCCGAAGTGGGAGGGCATCTGGCCGAGATCGTCGGGCGGGACCGCGCCGATGCCCTGATCGCCGCCGCCGACCGCATCTGGCTGGACTACGGAGCCCCGGAGCGGGTCTACGGGAGCGCCGAAGACATAGTCCAGGCCCAGCGGCGCAAAGCCATCATGGCGGGTATGCGGCTTGTCACGGTTCCGCTCAGGCACATGGGCACCGACCGCTCAGCAGCGGTGCTGGCCGCCATGCGGGAACGCATCGGGGCTTCCTGCGAGCTAATCCCGAACGCATCGGTCGAGCGCATCGTCACCCGCGACGGGCGCGCCGCCGGAGTTGTGCTGTCGGACGGGCGGCAACTGGACGCCGACTACGTCATCGCCGCTCCGGGACGCAGCGGACAGCCCTGGTTCCAGGCCGAAACCCGGCGCCTCGGCCTTGAGACCGAGGCGAGCCCGGTGGACCTGGGCGTTCGCGTGGAAGCCCCCGCGGCAGTGCTGGATTGCCTCACCGAGCACCTCTACGAGTTCAAGCTGCTCTTTTGGTCGCCCACCTTCGACAACCTTGTCCGCACTTTCTGCGTCTGCCCGCGAGGCGAGGTGGTCACCGAGCGCCTCGGCGACGTGGTTACCGTCAACGGCCACAGTTACGCGGATCGAAAGACCGAAAACACCAACTTCGCGATTCTCGTCTCCAGCCGCTTCACCCGGCCATTCGACGACCCCATCGCCTACGGGCAGTACATCGCGCGCCTGGCCAATCTACTGGGGAAGGGCGTTCTGGTGCAGCGCCTGTGTGACCTCAAGGCCGGCCGCAGATCCACCCCCGGGCGCCTCGAGAAATGCCCGATCTCCCCCACCCTGACCACCGCCGAACCGGGCGACCTGAGCTACGTCCTGCCGTACCGGCACCTGAAGGCCACCCTCGAAATGGTCGATGCCATCGACCAGATCGCGCCGGGGCTCGCTGGCCCTTCGACGCTGCTCTACGGGGTGGAAGTGAAGCTGTACTCTGCCCGCGTACAGGTGTCCAGCGACCTGGAGACCCAGATACCCAACCTCTTCGCGTGCGGGGACGGCGCGGGGATCACCCGCGGGCTTATGCAGGCTTCCGCTTCGGGGCTCGCAGCGGCACGAGAGATCGCGTCACGAACAACCGCGCAGGACTGACTGCATCACATCCACTGGAGCAGGCACCGTGTCCATCACCGACCTGAAGCCGTGGTTCCACCAGCACCTTCTCCGCGATATCCTCCCGCGCTGGCTCGAATCCGCGGTGGACCCGTCCGGGTTCCTGCACCCAGGGCTCGATCGCCGCTGGCAGCGCACCGGCCGTTCCGAGGCGACCCTGGTGAGCCAGTGCCGACTGATCTACAACTTCGCCGTAGGCTGGCGGCAGGCGGGGATTGGCGCATACCGCGAGGCCGTCCGCCTTGGCGCATCGTTCCTGGTCGCGCATTTCCGCGACCGTGAACTCGGCGGCTGGCATTTCGCTGTGGATGCCCAGGGCGATCCAGTTGACCGCCGTCGCGATGCGTACGGTTATGCCTTCTGCATCTTCGGCCTGGCCCACGCCTCGGCGGCGCTGGCTGATAGGTCCCTGCACCAGCTTGCACTCGATACCCTCGATGAGCTGTTCGCCCGCTTCGCCGACGATCGCGGCGGCCTCGTGCCGCAACTCGACCCGGACTTCACCAATCCGCCCCCGGGCCGCAGTCAGAACCCACTCATGCACCTGTTCGAGTCCCACCTCGCACTCATCGAGCACCACGGCCCAGACCCCATGGTCATGGCCTCCGCGAATCGGCTTGCAGATTTCGTCCACCGCATCGCGGGCCACTCCGCGTTGGGCATTCTGCCCGAAGTCTACGACGACCGGTGGCAGCCGCTGCCCCGCGAGAAAGGCGGCCGGATGGACCTCGGGCACGCCATGGAGTGGGCGTTCCTGCTTTCGCGCGGCGTCGAACTCGGTCTCTCCGCCGAATGGCTGCCCGTCGCATCAGCCCTGCTCCAGCGCGGGCTCGAAGTCGGGCAGGACCCCGCAGGCGGGCTGCACTCCAACCAGGCCCCCGAGGGCGACATTCTCCCTGGCCGCAAAGGCTGGTGGCAGCAGGCCGAGGCTATCCGTACGCTGGTTCACTTCGCGCAAACCCACGACCGGGCAGACCTGGAGCCGCTGGTCTGCCTGAACCTCGATTTCGCCAGGCGCACGTTCATCGATCCCGAGTTCGGAGGCTGGTACAACCACGAACTCGGTCCCGACGCCACCGACGCGGAGCGCCGCAAGGGGGATGTCTGGAAAGTGGACTACCACGTGGTCGGAATGTGCGATGAGGCTCTGCGGGTCATGTGATCCGGCCGGGCAGGTCCGCGCGGGGCATTGGGCGAAACGCCGCTGCCAGGTGGCGTTGCGCCGGCGCTCCATTCCCCGGAGGTAGCTATGGACCCAGGTCACGGGTGTCATCGCCGTCCAGATGACGGGCCCCGTGACGGCTTCCGCGCTCCGCGGGGCCCCGCGCACTGGATAGCGACCGCCTGCGGTCGCCGCGCACACCCCACGGCTGGCGGATAGTGGATTCCACCCTCTTTCGGGGAATCCACCCTTGCGCTGGCGCCCAAGCGCGGATCGGAGATGCCCATGCCCGCGAGCAAACCCAACGTTCTGTTCTTTTTCACCGACGACCAGCGGTTCGACGCCGCGCGGTGTCTCGGTGACCCGCAGGTGATCACGCCCAACATCGACCGTCTCGCCGCGCGGGGAACGGTGTTCACCCACGCCCACATCCCCTGCGGGACCAGCGCGGCGGTGTGCATGCCCAGCCGCGCCATGCTCCACTCGGGGCGCACGCTCTTCCATCTCGAGGGCGCGGGGGAGCGCATCCCCACCGACCACACCACCCTCGGTCAGGCCTTGCGCGAGAACGGCTACCGGACATTCGGCACAGGAAAGTGGCACAACGGCCATGAGGCATTCAACCGCAGCTTCGCCGATGGCGATGAGATCTTCTTCGGCGGCATGGCCGACCACTGGAACGTTCCCGCGTACCGCTACGACCCTTCGGGCAGGTATGATGCCACCTGCCTGATGGTGCCCGAGCCCGCGAAGTCCAACAAGACCGTTGCCCGGCGCTGCGATCACATCCACGCGGGGCAGCATTCCACCGACATCCTGCGCGACTCCACGCTGAGCTTCCTGCGCAGACAGGACGGTACTCAGCCCTTCTTCGCGTATGTGTCGCTGCTCGCCCCGCACGACCCACGCACCATGCCCCGGGAGTTCCTGGAGATGTACGACCCGGAGTCGCTGGAGCTTCCGCCCAGCTTCATGCCCGCGCACCCCTTCGACAATGGCGAACTGAAGATCCGGGATGAGCTTCTCGCACCCTTCCCGCGCACGCCGGAAGACACCCGACGGCATCTGGCCGAGTACTACGCCATGATCTCCCATCTTGACG
Organism: Armatimonadota bacterium; assembly: GCA_018056145.1. Classification (GTDB taxonomy): domain Bacteria; phylum Armatimonadota; class Zipacnadia; order Zipacnadales; family JABUFB01; genus JABUFB01. The sequence goes on along the minus strand of JAGPGE010000044.1, from coordinate 3,266 downwards.
CCGCCCTCGGGAGCGTGCTGGATGAACTGGACGCGCAGGGCCTCGCGGACAACACCCTCGTCGTGTTCGCGGGAGACAATGGCCTGGCCCTGGGCCGACACGGGCTTTTCGGCAAGCAAAGCTGCTACGATCACAGCGTCCGCGTGCCACTGATCTTCGCCGGACCGGGTATCCCCTCCGGCGTGCGCACCGACGCCCTGGTCTACCTGCTGGACATCTTCCCGACCCTCTGCGATCTCACCGGCACACCCGTTCCCGCTTCAGTGGAGGGCCGGAGCATGGCCGCAGCATTCCGCGACCCCGGCGTCCCGGTGCGCGATTCCCTCTACTTCGCCTACTGCGACAGGCACCGCGCCGTTCGCAAAGGCCGCCACAAGCTAATCGAGTACGTGGTCGACCAGCGCCACAGTATGACCCAGCTCTTCGACCTCGTGCATGATCCGTGGGAACTGACCAATCTCGCTGGCAGCCCCGCTCACAGTGACACACTTGCCGACCTGCGCGGCGAGATGGTGCGCCTGCGGGATGAATGGGACGACCGCGCAACCACGTGGGGCAAGACCTTCTGGGACCACTGCAACTTCGCCTGATCCGCGCCATGGAGGCCCTCAAGATGCCCGACATGCCCGACATTCAGGCCCTGCGCAAGCAGGCAGCTGGAGGCACATTCTGCATCGTGCCCTACTGCCACCCGGATTTCGCCTGGACCCACCATCGCGAGTGGCACGAAGAGCGCTACTCCGTGAGCACCGCCGAAGCGCTGGACCTCATGGCACAGCGCCAGGAGTTCCGCTTCTGCATGGAGCCGTGGATCGATCACGTGATCCCCTTCCTGGAACGCTGCCCGGATCGCATCGAAGACCTGCGAGCGCGTCTCAACTCGGGCCAGATGGGTGTGCAGGCTTTCACTCTCACCAGCCCCCGCCCGGCCACTTGTCCCGATGAGAGTTTTCTGCGCAACATGATTCTTGGACGCAAGCAGTACCAGTCCTTCGCACCCTCCGCGCGCCTGGATGTCATGTCCTGCCCGGACGTGGGCATTGGGCACAGCCAGATGCCCCAGGTGTGCAGGCTCGCCGGGGCGGGCATGTACCGCGGCTGGCGGTCTGATTCAGCTCTTTCCTACAAAGGCGTGCCCCGGGACTTCCTCTGGCGCGGTCTGGACGGGACGGAGATGATCACCTCCCGTGGGTGCTACGGCGGTCTGGTCAATGGCGCCCTCATGCCCGCCGATTTCGCCTCGCGCTGGGATGAAGTGACCGCACAACTCTTCGACTACGAGCTCCGCAAGTCCCTGGAAAACTCAACCACGCACACATGGTGGGTGGCTCAGGGCATGGATGACGCCCGCCCCCTGCGCGTCTTCCCCACCGACGAGCTTCTGCCCATATTCGACTTCACCGAAGAGTGGAACCGCCGCGAAGAGAGCCGCATGGTCCTGTGTACCCCCAATGAGTACCTGGACCGCCTGCGCGAAGAGAACCTGCCTGTCTGGAAAGGTCTCCTCGATCCGGTTGACGTGGCCTACAACAGCGGCTGGCATGGCGTCCAAGGGCTCTGGCGGCTCCGGCAGGAGTTCGACGCGGCAATGGTCCTTGCGGAGCGCGCCTGCGCCCTTGCGTCTATCGCCGGGCACCCCAACGTGGCCGGGCCGGAGCGCCTTGAGAAACTCTGGGTGGAATGCGTGCGGATCATGTCCCACGCCCTCCAGTGGATCTTCAACCGCGACTGGGACTGGCTGCTGAGCCGCGCGCGCTGGGAACTCCGGCGGGCCAACGAGGAGGCCGACCGGGCAATCGCGGCGCTTGCCCAGACAGGGCGCCGGTCCGGCGGCCCCCGGCCGCTGGTGCTCTTCAACCCGCTGCCGGTGGACCGCGAGGAGGTCGTCGAGGTGGCCTGGGTGCAGCCGCGCCAGGACGCCGCCGGCTATCGGGTCACCGACGCGGATGGCAATGAACTCCCGCTCCAGCTTGGCGAGCAGTGGGGCGAGACCTGGGGTGACCGGATAGTCGAAGCACCCCTCATCTTCCGCGCCCGCGTTCCCGCGATGAGCGTCGCGGTCTACAACGTGACCGATGGCCCTGCGCCAGCGGCGACTCCATCCCCTGACGGCGACCTGCTGGACAATGGCCGCCTGCAGGTCCAGCTTTCACCCCGGGGCATCCAGCGCATCCACGACCCGGTAACGGGTATCCAGTGGTCCGCGCCCGTCGGCTCCTGCATCGGCGACTGCCGCCTTCACGAAATGGCCGACGGAGTCCTGCATATCGGCCCCATCACCGGCGAAATGTCGGGTCGCGAGGGTCACGGACGTTGGGTTCTCAGCGGGCCGATCCGCTGGGTCTACCGCTGGGAAACCAGCTTCCACGACCAGCGGGTGGTCCAGGACGTGATCGTGGACCGCGATGCCCCGCACATCGACCTGTTGACCCGGGTCTTCTGCCCCGGGGCAAACGGCTTCTTCGCCCTCTGCCTTGACCTGCCCATCGGGGGTGATCTGAACGTGGACATCCCCTTCGGCGTGGAGCCCCGCGACCTCGCGGACGAACCCTACGCCATGGATATGCCCCCGAGCTTCCATAACATCGAGCGTCACCGCAGGAACCAGTTCTGGGCGCGCAGCTTCGCCTCGATTTGCGACGGCGAATGCGCGATCTCCATCATCACCGTGGACGGCGACAAGTACTGGACCTGGGACGCCGACCAGCGCAGGCTGAGGCACATCCTCTTCACCCCGCTGGACGATGTAGACCACGGCGCGAACTGGGAGGGCGACGTGACCAAGGCGCGTCTCGCCCTGGGCTGGCATGACTTCCGCCACCGGATCATCCTGCACCCCGGCGACTGGCGCACGGCCGGCATCTGCGGGCAGTCAGACGCTGCTCGCGTACCCTTGCGGGCTGTCAAACCCCTGGGACCGGCGCCCGAGGCGCGCGAAGAGCCGTCTGCACCAGGGGGGATGGCCATCGGTCCCGCATCGGTACGCATCTCGGCCTTCTACGAGACCGACCGCGGCTTCGTGCTTAGGCTCTACGAGTGCGCGGGGGAGACAACCGAGGCGCGCGTCATCCTCCCCGCTCCATTCCTGAAAGCCGCCCGCACGGACTTCAACCTGGAGCCACTGGATGCGCCCGTCACGCTCGACGAGGCCGAACTGCGCCTCCCCCTCCGCCCGTGGGAGATCGCGACCATCAAGCTCGTGCGCTGACCGACACTCGCCCGGAGGGCAACCATGCACTGCTCCATGCTGTCGCCCGAACAGATCC